>DATKEE010000410.1:0-7839 GCA_035544555.1 Candidatus Methylomirabilota bacterium | reverse complement strand
GCATTGCTGTCCGCCGACGCCATCGAAACCGCGGCCCGACTGATCCTGCGGACGGCCGAGGAACTCTTGAAATGGGACGCCGCTCATCTCAGCCTTTGTTCCGAGGACAGCCCGGGGCTCAACACCATCCTGCGGGTGGACACCACGGACGCCGAACACCGCGAGGTGCCGGGAGATCGCGAGGAATGGCAGCCCGACGGAGTGTGGCTCAAAGCACTGCGCGAGGGGCCTCAGTTGATCCTGCGGGACCCGGCAGGAATCGAAAACGCGGAGGCCCGGCCCATTGGCGACAAGAAGGGGCTCTTCGCATCCTTGATGATCGTGCCCATCCGCAACGGGCAGCGCGTGACCGGTTTGCTGTCCCTTCAGAGCGATGACCACAACGCCTTCGATCAGGAGGATATCGAACTGGCGGGTGCCCTGGCGGACCATTGCGGTGGCGCGCTGGAACGACTGAAGGCCGAGGCCGGCCGCCAACGCCTGGAAAGTGAACGCCGCGCCCTGCTGGAACGCCTCCAACAGATGCTGCAACAGATGCCGGTCGGTTGCATCCTGACTGACACCCATCTCCGCTTCACCTACTGGAATCCCGCGGCCGAAGCGATCTTTGGCTACCCCTTCTCCGCGGTGCGGGGCCGGCATCCCATGGATGTGATCTCCCAACCCGATGCCGGATCCTGGCTTGATGACATGGTTTACCGGTTGGCAGCCGGCGAACTCATCTCACGCCGGATCGCTGAAAACCGCACGTGCGATGGGCGAACCATCCTTTGCGAATGGAACAACTCCGCGCTGCGGGACGCGGACGGCCGCTTCCTCGGGGTGATGTCCACCTGCCAGGATGTGACCGATAGGATTCGCTCGGAGCGGTCACTGCTCGAAAGCGAGGCCCGGTTTCGAGGCATCAGCGAGGCCTCCCCCTTCGGCATTTTCCTCACCGACGCACGCGGCCTGTGCATCTACATCAATCCCGCGTCTGAACACATCACCGGACTGACAGCCTCCCAGGCGGCCGGTGAGGGCTGGATGCGGTCCGTTCACCCCTCGGATCGGGAGTCCATGCACGCGCATTGGGAGGACTGTGCCCGCAATCTTGCCCGCTTCGAGTACAGACCCCGCTTCCTGCATCGAGACGGCACCGTCGTCTGGGCCCGGGTCACCGCCACCCCCATCCTCAATAGCGGCTCGGCGTCCGGCTACGTCGGGGTCGTCGAGGACATCACCGCTCAAACCCAGGCCGAGGAAAACCTCCGCCGGACCGAGGCGCTTTATCGTCGCGCCATCGCCGCCGGTGACGCGGTCCCCTATCTCAGGGACTATCAAAGCAACAACTTCACCTTCATGGGCGAGGGCATTCAGCGCATCACCGGTTATCGGGCCTCGGAACTCACTCCCGACCTCTGGAAGCAACTCTGCCGCGACACCACCATGCGTGGAGAAGCCGAGGGACTGGAGGTCGATGAAGCCATCCGGCGGATCCGCTCGGGCAAACTGACCCATTGGCGCAGCGACACCTTGATCACCACCCGTCAGGGCGAAAACCGCTGGATCGCGGACGTGTCGGTCGAAATCGTGGACGCCCAGGGCAGACCAACGGGTTCAATCGGCATTCTGCAGGATATCACCGAACGCAAGCGGGCGGAGGCCGCCCTGCGCGAGGCGCGCGACGCCGCCGAGGCGGCCAATCGGGCGAAAGGGGAGTTCCTCGCAACCATGAGCCACGAAATCCGCACCCCCATGAACGGGGTCATCGGTTTCACCAATCTGCTGCTCGACACAACCCTGTCACCCCAGCAGCGGGAATTCGTCGAGATCATCCAGTCCAGCGGCGAGAGCCTGCTCGTCCTGCTCAACGACATCCTGGACTTCTCCAAGATCGAGGCCGGAAAACTGACACTCGAACCCGCGCTCTTCGACCTGCGCACCTGCCTGGAAGAGTGCGTGAAACTGATCCGCCCCGCCGCCGACGCCAAGGGTCTCGACCTGACGCTGGCCCACGACCCGGAACTCACCACCGGCCTGTGGGGAGATGCCGCCCGCATCCGCCAGGTCGTCCTCAACCTGCTCAGCAACGCCGTCAAATTCACATCCACAGGTCATGTCCTCCTCTCCTCGCGCCGGGTTCAAACCGAAGGCAACCCAACCTGCATTGAAATCACAGTGCGGGACACCGGGGACGGCATTCCTTTGGACAAGATCGACCGCCTTTTCCAACCCTTCAGCCAGGTCGATCAATCCAGCACACGGCGTCACGGCGGCACCGGACTCGGCCTGGTGATCTGCAAACGCCTCGCCGAAGCCATGGACGGAGCCATCTCCGCCGAAAGTCGTGCCGGGGAAGGCTCCACATTCCGCTTTCGCTTCATGGCCGGTGTTAGTACGGAGCACTCAACCTCCGCGTCGCCCGGCCGGGATCCGGAGAACGACGCAACCCGCAATCCTCCCCCCGCGGATGCCGGGCAGGCTCCGATTCGCGTGCTTCTCGTCGAGGACAACCTTGTCAACCAGAAGCTGACCGTCACGATGCTCAAGAAACTTCGACATCATGTGGATGTCGCCACCAACGGCCGCGAAGCCCTCGAGATGTTTGACGCCTCCGCCTATGACCTGGTGCTGATGGATGTGCAAATGCCGGAAATGGACGGCCTGGAAGCGACCCGGCGCATTCATCAGAACTGCCCCAAAACCTCCTGCCCGCCCATCATTGCCCTCACCGCCAATGCCATGGTCGGCGACGAGGTCGAATGCCTCGCGGCCGGCATGGATGGCTATCTCAAGAAGCCGCTCAAGTTCGAGGAATTGAAACGCCTGTTGAGAAGAATCACCCCGGGCTCCCGCTCCTCCAACACTCCGGACCCGGAATAAACCCGGTCCCCGCTCCGCCCGGGAACAATCCTCATCCTTACGAGGCGTGCGTGCCGGATGTCCGCCCTTAATCCTCCGCGAACAAATACTCCAGATCCGTCTGGCTCAGGCTCCGGGCAAACCCCTCCTCGCCCAGCACGTCGGCGATCTGGCGCGCCTTCCGTTGTTGCAACTCCCAGATCTTTTCCTCGACGGTTCCCGGAGCGATCAGCCGGTAGGCGTTGACCGTGCGCGTCTGGCCGATACGGTGCGACCGATCAATCGCCTGGGCCTCGACCGCCGGATTCCACCACGGATCATAGAGTACGACATAGCTCGCCGTGGTCAGGTTCAATCCCGTCCCGGCGGCCCTCAAGCTCAGCAGAAAGACGCCGCCCCGGGGGTCGTTCTGGAAATCATTGACCACGTCCTGCCGATGCTTGGTTTCACCGGTGAGTATGTGTCGCGCGATGCCCCGAGTCTGGCACTCCGCCTCGAGGAGCCGCAGCATCTGGACAAATTGGCTGAAGACCAGAACCTTCTGGCCGTCGGCCAGGAGCGGCTCCAACAGTTCGAACAGCGTCTCCGTCTTGCCCGAGATGGAGTCATTGCCCACGAGCCGAGGGTGACAACATATTTGGCGCAGTTTGGTCAGGGCGGCCAGCACGTGAATCCTGCTCTTGTTGAGCCCCTTCTCCGCCACGGTCTGGAACACCTGCTCCCTGCTGCGCCGCAACTCGGCAAGATAAAGCTTCCGCTGCGCTTCGCCCAACTCGCAATCGCGCCGCTCCTCGATCCGGTCCGGCAGATCCTTCGCCACCTGCCGCTTCAGCCGGCGCAGCATCAACGGTCGCAGCCGCGCGGACAAACGCCGGCGGGCGATCCGTTGCGCGCCCTCGGCGTCCGCCCCCTTCGGCTCATACGTTTCAACGAATTTTTCCTGCGTGCCCAGATAACCCGGCTGGACAAAATCGACGATGCTCCAAAGATCGAGCAGACGGTTTTCCAACGGCGTTCCGGTCAGCGCGAGCCGTTGTCCGGCCTTGAGCTGCTTGACCGACTGCGTCACCTGGGCGCCGGGATTCTTGATGAACTGCGCCTCATCCAGCACGACCACCCGGAAGGAGAACTTTTGAAGCGCCTCGAGATCGCGGCGAAGCAGGGCGTAATTGGTGACGATGAGATCGTGCTGCGGAATCTGCCTGCGGAGATTGTGCCGGGCGGAACCGCTTTCGAGAATCAACACCTTCATGCCCGGTGTGAAGCGGTTCGCCTCGCGCCGCCAGTTGTGCAGCACCGATGCCGGACAAATGACCAGCGAGGGTTTCCGGTGCTTTGCCTGCTCCTGCAGCCAGGCCAGCCACGACAGAGTTTGCAACGTCTTCCCCAGACCCATGTCATCCGCCAGAATTCCGCCCAGCTTCAAGCGGTTGAGCTGGCACAGAAAGTCGAAGCCCTCCTTTTGATAAGGCCGCAAATCCGCCTGAACGCCCCCGGGCAATCCGGTGCCCGGAACTCCCTGGAATTCCGCCAGCCGCTCGCGCAACTGCCGGCTCTGGGCGCCATTGCCCAGCCGACCCAGTCCCGCCTCGTCCAGATGCGCGGCCTGTTGCAGCGCGACCTTCTGCTGGATGGGGCTCAACCCCTCCAGGCCCAGATCAGCCATGGCTTCCTGCGCGGTCTGAACCGCCGCCGTGTCGAGTTCAACCCAGCCGCTGTCCGGCAGCTTCACAAACCGCGTCGTCGCCGCCGCCAGACGCTCGAGATCCGCCGGCGAAAGCTTCATCCCTTCCTGCTCCCATTCGGCGGACACCGAGAACCAGTCGATGCCGCTGCCCCGCACAAGAAGCTGGGGACGCAATTGTCGCGGCGTCAGAAACAGCCTTTGGAAAGCCGCGTTTCCAAGGTAGTCGGCCTGCTCCGGACGGTCGGGCCAGGCGGTCGCCAGGGTATTGAGAAAGTTCTCGTTCGCGTCCCCGATCCAAAGCCCTGGCTCCGGCGTAAACCAGTCCAGCCGCCTCAACCAGCGGGTCGCCGGCTCCAGTCTTGGATCATCCAGTAGATGCGGCTTGTCGGGGGATCGCCCGGGCGGATCCTGCATCTGCCATTCATGGCCGTTCCAATGCCACACGCTCTCGTCCCGTTCACTCCGCGCCAGCAGGCGCAACCGGACGGCATTGTCGTCCAACTCGAAGACAAAGCTGGGCTTCGCCGTATGCGCCACGCACAGTTGCCCCCAATCCACCCCGTTGTTCGATTGCGTGCGGCGCAGATGCGTCAGCAGGCGATGGGATAGCTTGCGAATCGGAACAACCCCCTCTCGCGACCATTCTCCCAACAATCCAGGCGGCGGGGCGTTGCGCAACAAATGAAACGTCTCCCCCGCCAGCGCCAGCGAGGGCCGGCCGTCGAAAAACTTCACCGACCGCAGGCCGAGCGCCTCCCCGCCACCCGTCACCAGATGATGGGTGAAAACCAGTTCCCCATCCACCGTTTCCAGGTGCGGCTTGAACTCCGCCACCCCCCCATGAAAACGCAGCCAGCCCGGCTGATCCGCCAGCTCGAGCCGCCGCCCATCCCCCCAACGCGCCAGCCATTGCACCAACTCCACGCCACCCAGGCCCAGCACCTCGAACTCCCGTTCCTTCCGCCCCGGGTAGGTCTCCGCCAGCCACTCGATGAACTCCCAGTCCGCCGGAGCAAACAGCTCCTTCTCATGAGCGGCACGTGTCGTCAGATCCGCCACCTCCCCCAGGCGCTTCACCTTCTCCCCCGTGCGCGCCCGAAACAAATGAAACTCGACTTCCAGCCGGTGCAGGATCGCATCCTCCCCCGCCGTTCCCGGACGACACAACACCCGCAACGCCGCCCGCGGAGAATCCAGGTGCGGCGGCGCCGGAGGAAATATCCAGTTCTCCAGACGGTTGAGAAATTCCCGCTCCCGTTCCGCCTGCTCCACCTCCGCAAACCGGTCGAAATTCGCGTGCGGCCCCAGTTCGGTCGGCAGCGGACGGCTCGAACGCAAAAACAGAATCGCCGTCTCCTCCAACCGGCGCCTGCCATGAACCTCCATCAGCCGGGGCCACCAGTCCTGACCGTCAAAATCCTTCCGCGACAACGACAGCTTGTCGAAATAATCCTCCAGCAACAGCCACGCGCGCTGCGAATCCTCGCAGTCCGCGAACAGCTGGAGCAATTCGGTCCGCTCGGCCACCGCTTCCTTCGAATCCGCCAGCTCCCGCCGAAGGTCGGCAAGCGCCCCGTAGGTCTTCGAAAGCACCGTGTGATGAGCGTCGTATTTCGCTATGCCGACAGATCGCGGCCCGTTTGGATATCTGCGTGAAGCTCTCGCCATGTCCTGAAATACCGCCAGCCCGGTTAGAAAGACTGTCTATCTCGACACGGAAACCGCCCGGGGGTCAATGAGAAATCGGCGTTTTGAGGTTCTCCGCGCCGGCTGCCCCGCCGGCCCGAACCCGTATCGTCCACTCGATCCATTCATGCCGACCCGTTTCGCGCGTGACCGTGCCCACAAGAAACGGGAGGCATCTTGTCAACAGGTCATGCGTTGTGGCAACGATTGTTTGAGATTCTTTCAAATTGGCGATTCCTCCCATGCCCCCCCATTCAGGACGCCCGCCCTCCGGACCGCGGGTCCGTGACCCGCGGCTGCGTTCAATGTCCGCAACGCGTCCTCTACCGCAAAAAAGCCCGTGGTTGCTGCGTAAAACCGTGGTCACTCCTCACGAAAACGTCTCTTTCTGGTGGAATGGTGCGCGCTGCAGGGTTCGCACCTGCACATTGGGGGTTTTCGGGGGTTGTCATGGTTGCCTTTCGTTGCCTTTGTGTGCGTTTACCTGCACACACGGTTACACCGATACCCCTGTCTTTGCAAGCTTATTTGTGCATCCGTGGGCACTGATGGGAAGAAAAACGTGTGCGGAACTGTGCGGTTGTGCGGATTTGTGCGGAAGCCCTCCAGGGTCGAAAATCTGTGCGGGTTTGTGCGGTAGTCATCACCCTGCAACCGCCAGCCTATGCCCCTGCCACGTTCAGGGACCGGGGGGGTGTCACCACAGCGGATCCCGCCTCCGGCGCGTCACAGCGAATCCTCGTGAGCCGCTTTCAGGTGATCCACTCCGGACTCCCCGTTTTCGAGACTTGTCCCGAAAACTGCCGATGCCAGGGATTGACCTGGCTTGGTCCAGTCGAGGCGATCAACCATGCCCCCCGTGGCTCACCCTCAGTGCTCCAAAGTGGCGGTTGGATTCCGGCCAGCCTTTGCGCTTGTCAGACGAGTCCGTCCTGATACAAATTTGTCCGACACAGGGACGTTCCCATGAAGAAATTTGCCGCAGGCACACCGTTCGTTTTTTCAGCCCCATTCCCCATGGGCACCTCCTTGGCGGCGGCGTGCCCTGCGGCTTCCGCTTTGATTCCGGAGAGGATCGGACGCTGGATCGGCTGCCAGCATGCCCTCCCGGCGGCGGTCGCTCAGTTTTGCGTTAGCTCCCAAGCATGAACTACCAGCGTCTCGACGAGTTTGTTGCATTTCTGGATCGCGAGGTATCCTCAGCCGTAGACGAGCTGCAGAACGTTGCCGAACAGAGTCGGCGTCACCTTCAGAAGCTTGTTTACACAAACGTCGCCGACCGACTTGATGCTACGCTGGACCATTCGCTGTTAGATAACGCTCTTGAGGAACCCTTGTTATCGGAGGTACTCCAAGAGTTAAAGGACCCTCTCAGCGAAGGAGAGGTCTTGCGACTCCTGACCGAGCCGAACACCTGCAAAGACCGCCTGAAGGAGAGTGCAGAACGCGTGATGAGGAACGGAATCTTGAGGGAGCGCCATTCAAAGAAGCTGAAGAAGCTTTTTAAGGCCCTGGCCCCGTCGGAATCCTGCGACCTTCCGCGTGTTAATCCGGCTACGGGCGTCGTGACTTTCAGGTTCAAGCCACAAGGTTCAAAGATTCCTTGCTCCGTCCCCGGGTAC
>DATKEE010000409.1:0-3195 GCA_035544555.1 Candidatus Methylomirabilota bacterium | reverse complement strand
GGACTACTTCAAGAAGAACCCCAACGCCCCCTACTGCGCCTACGTCATCGCGCCCAAATTGCAGAAACTCCAAAAGCTGCGGCACCAACTCCAGCCCGAGGGGCGTTGAGGCCGCGACCGCCGGTATCGTTCCAAGGGCGGAGATTGAGTGGGGCTGAATCGTTGAAGAAGCAATGTCTGGCTACCCGGACAACCTCTTCACCCCCGACTCGGCGGACTATTCGTTGATCCCCCAGCGCGGCGGTGGCGGCGTCCGCAGCATCCGCTCCAACATCGGCGTCACGGCCGTCGCCCGGGCCTCAATGGCCTTCGCGGGATCCTCGAAGGGAAATTGTGCCTGCAGGGTGTCGCGATCAAACCAGTCCATCCGCGCCCGGCGGGCGATGCGCTGAAGATAATCCCGCCTCCCCGAGGCATCCGCGGGGTGTTTTACGCTCTCCTGGAAGAGCCCCACCAGTGCTCCCGTCAAAGCCGTCCGGTCGCGAGCCAGGACTTCGAACCATCGACGCACCATCAATGGCCACTCTCCCCCGGCCCGCGCCGACACCACGATGATATCGCTGTCGCACGCGGCCTGTTGGGCAGCGGCGAACAATACCGGATCCTCCAGATGCGAGAACCTCCACCAACTGAAATCAAACTCGACCGTCTGCCACAGCCTCCGGGAAAAACCGTCGCACAATGCAACGGCCCGGTCCCTCGTTTCGTCATCCTCATAGCCGACGGTCACCACACACTGGTTCTGTCCATCCCGCACAGCCTCTTCCTTGATGTCTGATTGCGCGATCATAGTTAGTTTCTCCATAGGACCGGCGTTGCTGCCACCGGAGTCTCCCCACCCCGGGTGTTCCGTCCCGACTGGCCCTCCACCTCCCTGCCAGAGCCCAAAACTTCATCCTCCTTCCCGTTCCCGTCCCGATCCGAACGGCGAACCACCCATAATGGCTGAAACCTCGACCGTATTCGGTCCGGCGCAAGGAAAAGTTATTCACTTGTTATTGACAGTCCGCATCGCCCGTCCGGTGTGGCTTTGATCGCACGCGGCCACCGACGCCACCGGACCTTCGCACACCAACCGCCCCCCCTCATCCCCGGCGCCCGGCCCCAGATCAATGACCCAGTCCGCGGAACCAATTACATCCAGGTGATGCTCGATCACCATCACGGTATGACCGGCGTCCACCAGCCGTTGAAACACCGCCAGCAATGTCCGCACGTCCTCGAAGTGCAGGCCGGTGGTCGGTTCATCGAAGAGAAACAGGGTGGGCTTCGGATCGCGCCGCTGCCGCTGGGAAAATTCCGCCAGATGGCCGGCCAGCTTCAATCGCTGGCTCTCGCCGCCGGACAGGGTGTTGATGGGCTGCCCCAGCCGGAGATAGCCCAGACCCACCTCCTCCAGCAATTTCAGCGCAGTCACCGCCCGGTCGGCGGCTTTCGACGGACCGAGGCTAAGCAGAAAGATCACTCCCTCCTCGACCGTCGCCTCGAGGAGGTCCGCGATGCTCCACTGGACCCGCCGCCGCCTTCCATTGGCTCCGGCTTTTGACGCCCTGGATCGCGCGCGCCTGGCACCGGTTTGTCCCTCCGGCAATTCGCCCTCGATCAGAATCTCCAGCACGTGCGGCCGGTATCGGCGTCCCTTGCATTCCGGGCAGCGAATGAACACGTCGCTGAGAAACTGCATCTCGATTTTCTCGAACCCCGCTCCGCGACACTTTTCGCATTGTCCGGTCTGGGAATTGAAGCTGAACGCGCTGGCGTTCAATCCCCTCTGCTTCGCCGGTTCGGATCGGGCAAACAGTTCGCGAATGGCTTCGAACGCCCCCACATAAACCGCGGGATTCGACCGCGGCGTCCGCCCGATGGGTGATTGATCCACCAATACCGCGCGTCCCAGCGCCTCCCAACCGGTCAACCGTGCCCCCGTAAAAGTCCCCCCGCCGCCCTCCTCCTCACTTTCGTTGTTCTCCTCCGCCTCTCCATCTTCCTCAAGGCCGGCCGACGGCTCCCTTCTCAACCGTTGATCGAGCGCCGGCAACAGGACCTCGCGAACCAGCGTCGTCTTTCCCGATCCGCTCACCCCGCTCACACAAACCAGCCGGCCCAGTGGAATCCGCACCGTCAAATCCAGCAGATTGTAACGCCGGGCGTGTTCCAGTACCAGCCAGCCTCCCGTGTGAGCGCCATCCACGGCACGCGCCGCCGACGGGGCAATCCGCCGCCGCCCGCTCAGGTAGTGTCCCGTCAGTGAGACGGGATGCTTGAGCAAACGGTCCAGAGTCCCCTGAAACACCAACTCGCCCCCGGTCTCGCCGTGCCCCGGCCCAAGATCCACAATCTGGTCCGCCGCGCGCATCACGCTCGCCTCGTGCTCCACCACCACCACCGTGTTCCCCGCGTCCCGCAATTCATGCAACACCCGGATCAACCGGTCCGTGTCGCGCGGATGCAGCCCCACGCTCGGTTCATCCAGCACAAACAACGTGTTCACCAACCGCGTGCCCAGGCACGTCGTCAGATTCACCCGCTCCGTCTCTCCGCCCGACAGCGAACGCGTCGCGCGATCCAGCGTCAGATACCCGAGCCCCACCCCGTCGAGATAGCGCAACCGGCTCACCACCTCGTTCAAGACCGTGGACATCACGTCCCGCGATTCCCGGGTCAACCCCGCGGCAAGCCCCTCCACAAAACTCAACGCGTCCCGGATCGGCATCCGGTAGAAATCCGCCAGCGTCAAACCCCCTTCCCTTCCCCGCGCGCCCGCTCCCTCATTCTCAACCACTCCCAATCCACCACGCGTGACCGGCTTCCTCCCGTTCCCCGGCGGTTCCGCCACACGGAATAGAAGCGCATCGGGCTGAAACCGCCGGCCTCCGCAATCCGGACATTCGCGATATGCGCGATAACGAGAGAGCAACACGCGAACGTGCATCTTGTAGGACTTGGACTCGAGCGAACGGAAGTAACCTCGCACGCCATACCAGGCTTTCGGCCATTCATGCGCCGCGTCCTTCCCGTAAGCGGCATCTCCCTGAATCACCCATTCCTGCCACTTCACCGGCAAATCCTTAAACGGCACGTCCGTCGGCACCCCCCTCTTCCGGCAGAACTTCATCAAGTCCGTCTGACATTCCCGGCTCAATCCCGTCTGCCAGGGTTTGACCGCGCCCCCGGCCAGCGTCCGCCCCCGGTCCG
>DATKEE010000408.1:0-3664 GCA_035544555.1 Candidatus Methylomirabilota bacterium | reverse complement strand
GGAACCGATCGCCCGGGCCATCGATGCCGTGCAAAGCCACAGCACGAGCAATCCCACGTCCTTCGCTCAAAAGGGCGCCGTGGCGGCGTTGACGGGCCCGCAGACGCACCTGCGGGAATGGGTCGCGGAGTTCGCCCGCCGTCGCGCGTACGCGTGGCAACGGCTCAACAACATGCCCGGAGTCCGTTGCGTCAATGCCCGGGGAGCGTTCTATTTGTTTCCCAACATATCGGGAACCGGTCTCCAATCCGGCGAGTTTTGCGGCCGGCTGCTGGAGGAGGAAAAAGTGGCCGCCGTGCCCGGCATCGCCTTCGGCGCGGACGGGAATCTGCGGATCAGCTACGCCACCAGCATGGCCAATCTGGAGAAGGGGCTCGATCGAATGGAACGGTTTGTCGGACGACTCGCCGGTTGAAGCCCGAATGAGGAAGAGGAGGACACACTTCGGGATTCTCTCGCAGATATGAGAGGATCGAACGGATTCCCGCGCAAAACAACCGCGTCAAGAAGGTAAAAACGGGCGAATGCGCGCGCGGCGACGTTTATGCTTTTTCAAGAAGCATGAAATCCGCGGTATTTTTCGAGCAGGACGGAATTCTGACCCTTCCGCGGGCCGTACAGAATTTCCGGGCCGAGCGCCATCCGAACGAGCAACCGGCCATCAACGAGTCCGCCATCATTCCCTTGCGCGAACTCAAGGCGGCCGGCCTGATATTGATCGCCACCGCCAATCGTCCGGGACTTTCCACCGGACAACAGTCACGCCGGGAATCGGACCTGGTCCACGCCCGCTTGAGGCGGATTTTCCCACTGGACGACATCTTGATTTGTCCGCACGCCCCCTCCGATCACTGCCCGTGCCGCAAACCCCGTCCCGGGCTCTTCACCGAAGCCGCCTTCAAGTGGCACCTGAACCTGGGCCAGTCCTACGTGGTGAGCGACAAGTGGCCGGATGCCGAGGCGGCCAGAATCTGCGGCTGCGTGTCGTTGCTGCTGGAATCTCCCTGGATCGGCGCCGGGCACCACGACTTCGTGCTCCCCTCTCTGGAGGATATTCAGGACAAGATCCTGAATCTGATGCTGACCACTTCCAACCGGACGCTGAATCTGGCCGTCCGCTAAGGGCTCAAAGACCCCCCGCCTCATCACGAATTCCGGAGGATTTCGCCATCGGCACATCGGTGAGGGATGGACGGCGTTCCCCGCCCGACACGGCAATCTTCCCATCATCGGCCAGCTTCAGGCGAGGCCGCGTGTGGGTGTACTGGTGGGTCTGGCGGGCGATCACTTCGCCATCGGGCGTCACCACGGTATAGTTGAAGGCCACGGGCCCGGTCTGATTGAGCACGTGCAGGTTGCTGCGCTCGTCCACTCGAACCTCGGGATCGCTGAAGGACACCATGTTGCAAAGCGGAAACACCCGCAACACGCGCTGTTCGGTGGCATCGGTGACACGCAGGTAAAGCCGCAGATGGTCCAGGTACCGGGCCTGCATAAGGGTGAATTTCCGCCTCTCCGGCGCCCCCGGCTCCTCCCCCTCCGCGCGCGGCACGCCGACAAGAATCGGCTCCCGCACCGGTGCTCCGCTCATGATATCGAAGTGAACAGGCCGGCTGGAGATGAGTTGGTTCCAATCCTGGATCCAGATCGAAGCGATGACCGTGTAACGTCCGGGCTTTTCAAGGCTGAAATGAGGCGCCAGATCCACCTGCTTGGCGGCCGCGTGTGAGGACTCGAGCATGAACTCTCCCGCCACCGGCACCGGGGACTGCTTGCGGACTATAAACCCGTCCTGGGCTTCAATCGAGAATCTCAACCAGTCCTCCCTCTCCCCCAACTGCAACGTCTGCCCCGAAAAATTAGTCACCCGCACCTTCACTGGCAGGGCCTCGTTCGGGAGGAACTGTCCCTGGTCCATCACCACCTCCACGGTCACCTGCGCGAATAACACGCCCAGCGAGGCCAGCCAGATCGACAACCATGCCGCGAATCTGTTCATTGAATCAGTCCTGTTCTATTTTCCATGCTATTTTCCATGCGCCAGCCTTTCAGCCAGCCGCTCGGGCAATCCCGCCGCGCGAATCTTGGCCTGGGCCTTCGGAATGTCGTAATCCAGACGTCGCAATTCTATCGTTCCCTGGACCATGTCATAGACGACATAAGCCGCCTTGGGATTGCCGTCGCGGGGTTGACCCACGGCCCCGACATTGACGAAGTATTTGCGGTTGGGCTCGATCTTGAACTTCGAATAAGTGCCGCCGCGAACCACACTGTCGCGCATGAAGGCCACCGGCACATGGGTATGGCCAAAGAAGCACACCTGGGTGTTCTGGTAGGTGAAGCTGGCGGCGGCGGCAAGTTTGTCAAAGACGTACCCCCATCGCTGGGGACCGTCGAGGGTGGCGTGAACGATGGTGAAACTGGCCACCAACCGGAGATATTTGAGATCCCTCAGCCACTTCCGGTCATCCTCGCCGAGTTGCTGCCGGGTCCAGTTGATGGCCTCGGCGGCATGCGGATTGAAGCCCTCCAGGTGTTCGTCAATCGAACAATACTCGTCATGATTGCCCTTCACACAGGGCATCCCCATGTCCCGCACCAGATCAAGGCATTCCTTGGGATTCGCGTTGTAACCCACAACATCCCCCAGACAGGCGTAATGCGTACAGTTCTGGTCCCGGATATCCTCCAGCACAACCTGGAACGCCTCCAGATTCGCGTGGATATCGGCAATAATGGCGTACTTCATCTTCGGTTTGTAATCCGGCTATCTGACAATTTCAAATCCGCGGAACTCGTTCCCGGCCTCGGTCCAGGTGACGTCCTCCGTACGGATCAGGCGGCCCAGGCCGGAATCTCGAACCGCCTGGCGAAAGGCCTCCAATTCCTCGCGCGGCCCTTCTGCCACCAACTCCACCCGCCCGTCCGGCAGATTGCGCACCGTACCGGTGAGTTCATAGCCCGTGGTGAGCGACTTCACCGTATAACGAAAACCCACACCCTGCACGCGCCCCGAATAATGTATTTGCATCCGGCAACGGGCCATGGTGTCTGATTTCATCCGTGGCTGCCATAGGCACCCCCGACAGGACCCCGGCGGGCGCCGGATGGCCACGCGGCAGCAGGAGGGATCAAGCCACAACCTCGCGGACTCACGCAACGATTTAATTGGCTCGGAGGCGCCGGTCATGGCACCGGCACCTGCACGATTCGATAGAATCGCAGAGGCTGCGCCGGCGTCGGATCCGAAAAGGTGGCGGTGGTGCCCATCGCATCCACGAAGCCCAGCGTCGTCCACGTGGCCAGGTCGTCGCTGACATCGATGCGATACCGTTCCCCATCCACCGTGCTCCAGGTCAATTCGAAACCGGTGACTGGCGGCGTGGCGGGCCTGACCCTGATGTCCAGCGGCTGGCCGCTGATGAGAATGCCTGTGGCATTGGCCACCACGGCCCGGATGGTGAAGTTGACATCGGTCGCCTCCAGATTCGGAACCGCGAGGTACCACTCCCCGTTCAAATCGGGCAACGCAGCGTTCGTCCTCACAACGATCTGTTCGGGATCCGTTCCCCCCTGGGTGCTGTTGAATTCGAACTGGGCGAGGGTGGGCGGAACGGTCCGCTGCAGATAGAGATCCACGTTCCCGTCCATATCATACAACTCG
>DATKEE010000407.1:0-7302 GCA_035544555.1 Candidatus Methylomirabilota bacterium | reverse complement strand
CTCGCCATGGAACGACTGAACAAGTCATCGCCCATGGCCAACCTGACCGATACTCAAAAGAAGGAAATCGCCGAACTCGATTCAAAGTACGCCGCCCGAATCGCCGAGCGGGAACTCTTCCTGAAGGGAAAAATTGCCGAGGCCATTTCCGGCGGGGACATTGGCGCGGTCGAGGAACTGGAGAAACAAATGTCCAGCGAACGCAAGGCGCTACAGATCGAGTTGGAGGAGAAAAAGGAGGCCGTGCGAAAGCCTGGGAGTTAGAGCCTTGGAGGGTCATGGATCTTGAGCGACTGGGATGGAACCCGTTCTTCGCGGAACCGTTCCAGCCGTTCGCCCGGGCCGGGCTCGAACCGGCGCGCGTGGCCGTGGAACATCGGCGCGGCTACGAACTGTATGCCCCGGCCGGCCTGATCAAGGCGGAGGTTTCGGGGCGGTTTCGGCACGACGCATCCGGGGCCGGGGATTATCCGGCCGTGGGCGACTGGGTGGCCGTTCAGCGGCTCCCGGGGGAGGCAAAGGCCGTCATTCAAGCGGTGCTCCCACGACGAACGAAGTTCTCCCGCACCGCCGCCGGACGCGCCGGGGAACAACAGGTCCTCGCCGCCAACCACGACGACGTCTTTATCCTCAGCTCGCTCAACGCCGAGTTGAATCCACGCCGCCTCGAACGCTACCTGACACTGGCCTGGGAAAGCGGGGCGAATCCGGTGATCGTCCTGACCAAGACCGATCTCCGCGACAACGTGCCGGCCGCGCTGCGGGAGGTGGAAGCGCTCGCCTGTGGAGCTCCGGTCCATGCCGTCAGCAATGTAACCGGCGAGGGATTCGATTCCTTGATGCCGCATCTGGGCCCGGCGCGCACCATCGTGCTGCTCGGTTCGTCCGGCGTCGGAAAGTCCACCCTGATCAACCGACTTTGCGGGGAGTCCTCACTGGCTGTGCAACCGGTGCGGGGGACCGACGCCAAGGGGCGGCACACGACGACGCGCCGCGAGTTGATTCCGCTGCCCACCGGCGGGCTGGTGATCGACACACCGGGAATGCGCGAGCTGCAGTTGTGGGACGGCGCCGATGGACTGGGGGATACTTTCGCGGACGTCGAATCGCTGGCGACCGGCTGCCGGTTTCCCGCCTGCCGGCATGAGACCGAACCGGATTGCGCCGTGAGGAAAGCGGTTGAAGCGGGCGAGCTGGATCCGGCCCGTGTGGAGAGCCATCGCAAACTCCTGCGCGAACTCGATCATTTTGAACAACGGCACCATCCCCGCGCGCAGGCGGACCGGCGCCACCGGCTCAGGATCATTCACAAGGCCCTGAAGGCGCACTACCGGCGGCACCCGCGGTGAATGCGGAGCTTCCCATGACCGTGAAGCCCGCGAATTCAGGAAACCCGGTGAATGCGGCCGACCAAATTCTGTTACACCTGTAACAAAAGTTGGTCAGCCGTGATTTCAGCCGCTTTCAATCACCCCCTCCCCGCGCGGCGACCGTCGAATTTCATATTGGCCCGTGGCCGGCCGGGTGGTTCACTCGGGCCATGATCTCCCGCTGCCTCGCATGCCTCATTCTGACAACCGGCTGCCTTTGCCTGGCGGCCGACGACCCCCTGCCCAATGCAAAACCGGTTCCGATCGCGCAGGCCATTCCCCTGCCCGAGCACGAGGTGTCGTTCCAGCAAAACGGCCATGAACTGGCGCGCTTCCATTTCACTCCGGAAGCATTTCGTCCGTTTGTGTATCCGGTAACCGGTCCGGCGGGACGTTCCCTGACACGCATGGGACACCCGCACGATCCCGTCGGCCACAGCCATCACAACTCCGTCTGGATCTCGCACCACGACGTGAACGGCGCGAGCTTCTGGGACGACCGCGGGAATGATCGGATTATCGTGCAGCGGGTGGAACGGCTCGATGACGGCGACGCGGAGGCCGCCGTGCTGACGGTCGCCGAATGGCGCGCCGATGGGGTGGTGTTGTTGAACGAATGCCGGCGGACGGCGGTACATCCGCTGCCGAACGATGAATGGTTCCTGTTGATCGACCTGCTTCTGGAGCCGGCTCGAGAGGACGAGGTCACCTTGGGAAAGACACCGTTTGGCATGGTCGGCGTGCGCATGGCGAAAACCATCGGGGTGCATGACGGTGGCGGCACGATTCGCAATTCCGAGGGCAGCGTGGACGAGAAGGAGGTTTTCTGGAAACCCGCGCGTTGGGTGGACTATTCCGGTCCGATCACCGCCGACGCCCGGGAAGGGATCACGCTGATGGATCATCCGTCGAATCCCAATCATCCGACGGTGTTCCACGTGCGTGACGATGGGTGGATGGGTGCTTCACTGACCTTTGCAGAAGCGCGGCCGATAAAGCCCGGTGAGCCGCTGCGGCTCCGTTACGGGCTCTACATCCATGCCGGCGTGCCGCCGGTCGGGGAGCTGCAGGCGCGGTGGGAGATGTTTGCCGGGAAGCCATTGCCCGAAATGGAGGAGAACTAAGAGCCTGTTTTAAAAATGGAAGAGGTCCTGCGGCGAGGGATTTTGGCCGGGGACAACCAATGAAGCTCGGGTGCATCCGCCCGGCAGGCGCCGCATTGAGCGACGGTCCGGATCCGGGCCAAAAGTTCCAGTGCTTCAGGAAGGCTGTGCTGCTATAAACCATCCATGAGTAACCCGCAAATTGACGAAATCGCGCCCGACCTGTTCCGGTTATCCATTCACGTCCCGGACTTCGACATGCAGTTCAATCACTTCCTCGTGCGCGACGAGGAGCCGCTGCTCTTTCACGCGGGGTTGAAGGGAATGTTTCCATTGTTGCGCGAAGCGGTTGGAAAACTCATTGATCCCGCGACACTCCGGCACATCGCGTGGAGCCACTTTGAATCCGACGAATGCGGCGCGCTCAACGACTGGCTGCAGCTCGCGCCCCGGGCCCAGCCCGTCTGCACGCTTGTTGGCAAGCTGGTGAGCGTGGACGATTTCTCGATCCGCCCCGCCTTCGGCATGACGGCGGACGACGTCCTGAGCACCGGGAAGTATCGGTATCGGTTCCATCGCTCGCCGCACATTCCGCACGGCTGGGACGCGGGTGTGTTGTTCGAAGAGACGCGCAAGATACTGTTCTGCTCCGACCTGTTTCATCACTTCGGCAATGTCGCGCCCGTTACCACGTCGGATCTCATTGAGCCGACCCGGAAGGCGATGCAACAAATGCAGCAAGGTCCGCTGGCCGGTTACATGCCTTACACGCGGCAGACCGAAGGCGTCCTGCGCTCGCTCGCCGATCTCGAACCCGAGACCCTCGCCGTCATGCACGGCTCATCCTACATCGGCAAGGGCGACCGCCTGCTCACCGACCTGGCGGGCGTGATCAAGGACGAGTTCGACAAGATCAGGTGAAACAGCTTCGGAAAGCGCTGGAGATCTGAACCATGAAGAAGGAATTGATCAACGAACTGCTGCAAAGCGTCCAGGAAGCCGCCGCCATTGAGCGAGGCGAAGCCAAACCCTCGCGGCGCTTTGAAGTGCGGTCCGCAAACGATGTGGTGCGGGTGCGCCAGAAGCTTGGCCTGCCGCGGACCAAATTCGCCCGGCTTCTCGGCATCAGCGAAGATACGCTTCAAAACTGGGAACAGGGCCGGCGCAAGCCGGCCGGCCCGGCCAAGGTGCTGCTCAAAATCACGGCGAAGCATCCGAGGATTGTTTTGGAAGCATCGGCGTGAACCGACATCCAACGGAGCGCGACTGTGTCCAAAGGACCAGTCGCAGGGCGTGAATGACGGTAAGGCATCGGAATGCTATTGACGCGGAGGTTGATTCGGACGTGCTGCGGCTGGGCGTTGCCACAGCCGCGCTCCGACGGTGACGCGGCGTTGACCATTTTGTCTCGGTAGGGCGACGGTGCTCCGTCGCCCAAATCCAAAGGCGGAGCGGCAGCTCCGCCCTACCAGACAACCGCAACGCGGTTGCAGCATTCAGTCCAGCGTTGGCCTAGGAAATTGGCCTACGCTGGGTGACGACGGGAAAATGAAAACAACTCTGAAGGAGTTGGGGCGAAAGGGATGCAACCCCTTCAGGATGGAAAGCGTTTTTGGGGGGGCGTGAACCCTCACAACCCTGGGCTAATGCATGGCATCCCGTTGGGATTCGAGAGAATGTCGGCGTTAAAGCTGTGGTGGACCGTGGCTGACCGGCGGTTGTTTCACTTGCAGTCCACCCGTAAGTGGATGCTCAACGTAACCGAATGCAGGTCGTGGAAGACGCTCCAAACATTCCTCGGAGCATGCGTTCACCAATAACGGAACAACATCGGTTGCCACGAACAGGGAAATCCAAACCTGACGCAAGAACTCTGCGCTCAGTCTCCGATTGCAAGCGCTGCAGGTGCCTGAATTCCCAACCGCACCGAGAGTGGGAAAAGGCGGGCGATACTTGTAGTTGCCGTAAAGGGCGCGAGTGCTTGCTCGACTACGTTTGAGCTTTCGACAGCGGGTGACTTCATAAGGCAGCCAGTGCAGTCGGTAGGAGGTGTAAATGTCCAGTTCCTCCAAGTTTTCCATCGCCCCTATCTCGGGCGGAATCCTCACAAGATTGCTTCCGTAGAGATACAGCCGTTTCACGGAGGTGAGTTTTGCGATGGTGGTGGGCAAAGTGACGATTTCCTTCCAAAATTCGGGCGACATCTCCAGCCCTGGAGCGAACTCTTTGCTGCCTTTCACCGACGCGGCTTCGATCAAACTCCCCAGCAATTTCCAGCCTTCACACTCTGTGTTCTGCGTTTAGGAATGCAGAAGCTGACTTCGCGGGGCATGAGTTTGTGTTCGAGATAAACACGAACGATATCGGCAACATCTTCGGTGTATTCGAGCAGGCGCAAGGGGCGGATCAGGTCCAATGCGTCGTCCTTCTTCATGCCTGGAATCTCCTCGAGTTCCTGAATGACGATGAAGGAAGTAACGAGCCGATGATCGGCCTTGGGAGAGTCCCACCATTCGCGTGTCCACTGGCGCCGAATTAGAACCTCCGGGTTTGTTCGGGCCTCGAAGTAGAAACTCGGAATTGTGGTCTCCACGTAGATGACCGCGCTCATGGTTCAGTTCCCCGCCGCCGCCAATTCCTCCTCAAAGTCCACGATCTCCCGGATCTGCACCAGAAACCAGCGGTCGATCTTCGTGAGGTTGAAGATCTCCTCGATGGTGAATCCAGCCCGCAGGGCGTGGCGAATGAAAAAGATTCGCTCGGCGTTGGGGACCGTCAGTTTGCGCGTGATGACGTCGCGCGGGAGGATGTCGCGGTCGCCGTAAACCTCATTGTCGATGCGCCAGGGTTTGCCGTCGCCGCCCAGGCCGCTGCGGCCGATCTCAAGGGAGCGCAGGCATTTCTGGAGGCTTTCCTTGAACGTGCGCCCGATGGCCATGGCTTCACCGACGGATTTCATCATCGTGTTCAGCGTGGGATCGGCCTGGGGGAATTTCTCGAAGGCGAAGCGGGGAATCTTGGTGACCACGTAATCGATCGTGGGTTCGAAGCTGGCCGGGGTTTCGCGGGTGATGTCGTTTCGGATCTCGTCGAGGAGATAGCCGACGGCGAGTTTGGCGGCGATCTTGGCGATGGGAAAGCCGGTGGCCTTGGAGGCGAGCGCGGAGCTGCGGGAGACGCGCGGATTCATCTCGATGATGACCATGCGGCCATTGACCGGGTTGACGCCGAACTGGATGTTCGAGCCGCCGGTTTCCACGCCCACGGCGCGGATCACCTGAAAGCTCGCGTCGCGCATGAGCTGGAATTCCTTGTCGGTGAGCGTCTGGATGGGGGCGACAGTGATGGAATCGCCGGTGTGCACGCCCATGGGATCGAAGTTCTCGATCGAACAGATGATGACGCAGTTGTCCGCCTTGTCGCGCATGACCTCCATCTCGTATTCCTTCCAGCCGAGGAGGGATTCCTCGATGAGGATTTCGTTGACTGGGGAGAGGTCGATGCCGCGTTTGGCGAGTTCCTCGAATTCGTCGCGGTTGTAGGCGATGCCGCCTCCGGTGCCGCCGAGGGTGTAGGCGGGACGGATGATGAGCGGAAACCGTCCGATTTTTTCGGCGATGGCGCGCGCCTCGTCGAGGGTGTGTGAGGTGCCGCTGATGGGAACATCGAGCCCGATGGAAATCATCAGGTCCTTGAAGATCTGGCGGTCCTCGCCTTTTTCGATGGCTTCGGCGTTGGCGCCGATCATTTCGACGCCGTGTTTCTCCAGCACGCCGGAGCGGTGGAGGGTCATGGCGGTGTTGAGGGCCGTCTGTCCGCCGAGAGTCGGCAGGAGGACGAGTTTACGGGGAAGTTCGGATTTCGAATTTCGAATTTCGGACTTATCCGCGGGCACGCCGAGGCGCTTCAATTCCTCGAGCTCGCGCACGATGATCTTCTCGACGGCCTCGGGCGTGATGGGTTCGACATAGGTGCGGTCGGCGAACTCCGGGTCGGTCATGATGGTGGCCGGGTTGGAGTTGACGAGGACAACGCGATATCCCTCCTCCTTCAGAGCCTTGCAGGCCTGCGTACCGGAGTAGTCGAATTCACAGGCCTGGCCGATGATGATGGGGCCGGCGCCGATGATGAGGATGGAGTGGATGTCGGTGCGTTTCGGCATACGTCAAAACGCAACGGATGAGACACGCATCAGCGGTCGATGGGAAGCATTTTCTGGGAGCGGCGGCAGGGGGGGTGTCGGCTTGGAGTGTGTTTTGAAACCCAGCTTTGTGGAGCGGCCGGCGTGAATTGGCCCACTTTTGCGCCTGTTGTAGTCGAATGGGAGCGGATTCACGTCCGCTGCTACGATTTCTAAAGTACGCTCTCAGAACAGCCGGGGTTGGTTGCCGGAAGGCGGGGAGAGTTTCAGTTTGCGGTAGCTGAGTTCGGTGGCGACACGCCCCTGGGGGGTGCGGTTCAGGTAGCCTTCCATGATGAGATACGGTTCGTACACCTCCTCGAGCGTGTCGGGTTCCTCGCCGACGGCCACCGCCAGGGAGTTCACGCCTACCGGGCCTCCGCCGAATTTGACAATGATCGATTCGAGGATGCGCTTGTCCATTTCATCGAGGCCATTTTCGTCGATTTCGAGCATGGCCATCGCCTGATCGGCCGTGGCGGCGGTGATGCGCCCGTCGCCCCTGACCTGGGCGTAATCGCGGACGCGGCGGAGGAGATTGTTGGCGATGCGCGGGGTGCCGCGGCTGCGGCGGGCGATTTCGAGGGCGCCGGTGGTTTCGACTTCGATGTTCAGCAGGCGGGCCGAGCGGGTGACGATCTGTTGAAGT
>DATKEE010000406.1:0-12621 GCA_035544555.1 Candidatus Methylomirabilota bacterium | reverse complement strand
CTCTCAGGCAGGAAGACTTGGACAGAGTGGAAGGCCGCTGCTCGCCTCGCCGAGACGCCGACCGACCCCGACATTGACCGCCTGAGGTCGGCGCTCATCAGCGTGGCGCAAACGAGCGGGCCGCGGGAAATTGCGCGTCTTCGGAAAGTCGTCAAGCGCTTAAGGGCTGGAGATGCAACAGCGGCCCTTGCTGAAGCCGGAGACTCAGCACTCGTCACTCATTATCGAATTTGGGGTCAACCAGGCCGCAAACTGGGAATGGCGAGCATCGAAGAATCGTATCGGCGTGCGGCCCGGAATCCGTCTCTGCTGCGCGACCTTGAAGAAGTATTAGCTTGGGCCGATGAGGAGTCCCGTGTCGGAAGCGCATCGCTGAACTTCCCATTCCCATGTTCGCTGGAACTCCACGCCACATACGGCAGTGACGAAATCAAAGCGGCGCTGGGCAAAGCTTCGTTTGAAACTGCAGGCGAAACAGGCTCGGGAGTGATTCGTTGCTCTGAAATAAAAACCATCGTCGCATTGGTCACATTTCAAAAAGCCGAGAAGGAGTTTTCACCGAGCACGATGTATCAGGACTACCCTATCAGCCGTGAAATTCTGCACTGGGAAACTCAGGGGCAAACGAGCCAAGCGAGTGACACGGGACAAAACCTTATCCACCATCAAGAGCGCGGCTACACGATGTTGTTCTTCGTTCGATCCCGGAAAAGGGTGGACGGAACCACGGCTCCATTCACATTCCTCGGCCCCGCGAAGCTCGTGAGTTTCCAATCCGAACGTCCCATCCAAATGGTTTGGCGCCTGGACCACTCGATGCCCGTCGAAATGTTCGATGAGAATCGTCGCGGTGGCTGACGATGCGACGTTTCCGCGGCCACAGGCTTCCGGTTGCCGCCACAGACAAACCTCGCCAGATAATTCCAAGGACAGGTCAATTCAAAAGTTTGCCGAGCGAGACGTCGCCCAAGATCTTGCGCACCTAGTCAATCAGGCGAAACAGTCCTCCGGCACGACATAGCCGGCATCCCTCAACATTTCGCCCAATTCACGCGGTAGGGAGAAAACGCCATCGTAGTCGGTCAGTTCTTTGCCCTCGAATGAAAGCCCAATCTCGGCGTAGTGCTCGCCGCTGATAACCTCGGCGCATCAAGGCTCAGTTTCGTTTTCTCGGGTACGAAGAACAATCTCGACACCCTTGCTGGCTTCGCTGAGTTGGGCACCGGTTTGGTGGATGAGAGTAACTTCGCTTTGCGGAAAGAACCGTTGAACAATTGTTGTCTTCATCGCTTGATTGAGTCTAGTTGAGGACGGGATTCCCGACCGCTTCGCTTACCAGCGGCGGCACGGCGTTACCGATGGCTTCCCAGAGTGTGGTAGCAGCCGAGGTGACGAGGCTCTGTTCAACTGCGGCATGCGGATTTCGGAATGTGGAATTGGAAGTCAGAGCCTCCTCACGTCGGCTGCTACGAGATAAGAGGATTGCCGCCAGACATTGGAAGCCGGCACGCTCCATTCCCAGACTGAATCCGCCGCAGCCGCAGAACAGGTCAAGGCAAGTCCATCGGCTGGCTGTTTTCGGATGCATGGTCTCCATAACGATAAAGGTTGGTCGCAGACTACCAAAGCTGATTTTGGTTGCCAGGCTATTTGCCGCTCGGCGGACGCATTGTGGACAGCGGGTTTTCACAGGAAGTCCCGTTTATTATGGTGCGGGGGTCAGGATGCGCCCGTCGGGGTTTGCCGGCGCGCAGGACGCGGAGACTGAATCCGTGGTTGTTCTCGAACGGTTCGACGCGCGCTTCGATTTCCAGCACCGGGTAACGAACTGTTGCCAGGCCGTAGCTCCTGTAGGTCCGCGCGAACAATTCGGTTTCGACGATCCCGGTCCAGTCGGCGATCGAGAGGAACTTCATGGGTTCGCCGGTGATCTGGTGATGGGTGCGTTGTTCGACCACGAGGCCGCAGGTGGTGACGGTTTGGCCGGTGAAATCGGCGAGGCGGTTGACCGGGCAGTAGGTGTTCCATGCGATGTCGGGGAAGAGCTCGAGGGGATGGCCGCTGATGGCGAAGCCGAACAGGTCGGTTTCCGCCTGGAGACGTTCGAGGCGCGTGGGACCCTCAGGAAGGGAGGAATTCAGAAGGAAGAGGGCGGCAGTGGGGTCGGCGGCAGGGCCGAAGTCGAGTTCTTCCTTCTGTCTTTTTCCCTCCGCCTTTCTGAGATGTTGCGCCTGCCAGAACTGGCGTGTGCGGGTGCCGCCGAATTCATCGAAGGCGCCGACGCGGATCATGGCTTCGAGTTCGTCCGCTGCCGGCGCGACGCGGTGGAAGAAGTCGGTCATGGAGGCAAAGGGGTGCTGGCCGCGTCTGTCGAGGATCGCGTCATGGGTGCGGGTGGTGAGGCCTTTCATGCGGGTGAGAGGCACACGGATGGACAGGGGGGAAGAGGTGTTTGTGTTCTGTCTTTCGCTTTGCACCTTGAACTCCGGTCCCGGTTCGTTGACTGACGGGGGGAGGAGGGTCAGGCCAAGGCGGTGGCATTCGAGGACATAGACCAGGGGGTGATAGAAGCCCTTGCCGTGGGTGAGGACGGCGGCCATGAATTCCGCGGGGAAATAATGTTTGAGCCAGGCGGATTGGTAGGCCTCGACGCCGTAGGCGGTGCTGTGCGCCTTGCAAAAGGCGTAGCCCGCGAAGCCGGTGGCCAGTTCCCACACCTCCAGTGTTTTTTCCGGCGTGTGTCCCCGAGCCCGGGCGGAGGCGAAAAACTCGGCGCGGATTTCCCCGATGACCGCGCGTTTCTGTTTGTTGAGGGCGCGGCGGAGGACGTCGGCGCGGCCCGGGGAGAGGCCGGCGAAGGCTTCGCTGAGCTGGAGGATGTGTTCCTCGTAAACGACCAGGCCGAAGGTGCCGCGCAGGCATGCGTCGAGGGAGGGATGGGGACAGGTCACCGGTTCCATGCCTTGATAGCGGCGGGTGAAGGCGAGTTTCTTGCCTTCATTGGCGGCGCCGGGGCGGATGACGCTCACGATGGCGATGAGGCCGTCGATTTCCCGGACGTTGCTCATCCGGCAAAGGTTTGTCATGGCGGGGGACTCGATGTGATGGACGGCCCGTGCGCCGCCGCCGGCGATCATTTTCCAGACGTCCGGGTCCTGCCAGGGTTCGGGTGTTTGTGGTTCGCCGATGAGCCGGTGGCCCGACTTGTCGCGCGCCATGCAGCGGTCCAGGTCCACTTCGGTTCCGCGTTGATGAAGGGTCGCCTTGACGTCGCGCATCACGGCCAGGCCGCCCTGCGCGAGGAAGTCCATTTTCACCAGGCCGAGGGCTTCGACGGCGTCCATGTCGAAGTGAGTGGTTGGGGAGCCCTTGTGCGAGATGAAGGTGGGTGTCAATTCGTGCATGGGCCGGCGGGAGAGGACGAGGCCGCACGGGTGCATTTTCGGATGGCGCGGCATTCCGTCGAGGAAGGCGGCCATTTCGAGCGCCGTCCTGTAAGGCTCCTCGTCGAGGGGCAGGTCGCGGTTTTCGGGGCTGGCGCGGAGCAGTTCGATGAGGCCGTTGCCGTTTCTGGGTGCCGGTTGATCGGGGACCCAGCCGCCGCCGAAGCCCCAGGGGAAATGTTCGGTGAATTTTCGCGCCTCGCGTTCGGCGACGCCCAGCACCTTGGCGACCTCGGCAAAGGCGCTGCGCGCCTGGAAGGTTGAGAATCCGCCGACGGCGGCGCAATGTTCGCGGCCGTATTTGCCGAAGAGCAGATTCACGACGTCATCCCGGGAGTCATGCGCGAAGTCGATGTCGATGTCGGGGAGTTTGTTCAGGGACATACGCTCGCGGTTGAGGAAGCGGCGGAAGTAGAGGTCGAAGCGGACGGGGCAGACGCTGCTGATGCCGAGGCAATAGCAGACGAGCGAATCAGCGGCGCTGCCGCGGGTGATCCAGTCGATGCCCCGCCGGCGGCATTCCTGGAGGAAATCCCAGGTGATGAGGAAGTAATCCTCGTAACCGACGTCGGCGATGATGGCCAGTTCCTCCTCGACCTGGGCGCGGACCCGGGCGAAGGGGATTTCGGCTCCGGTGTGGGAGGCGATTCGCCTGCCGGCGTAACGTTGTCGCAGGCCATCGAGGGCGAGGTGTCTGAGGAAGGTCTTGGACGAGGAGCCGTCCGGGGCATTGAAGGCGGGGAACTGCGGTTTGCCGAGGGGCAGTTCGAAGTGGCAGCGTTCCGCGATTTCGATGGTGCGCGCCAGCCAGCCGGGATGCGCCTGACAGGCGGCCCGCATTTCCGCCGGTGTCCGGAAATGCCTGTGTCCGGCGAAACATTTTTCGGGATGTTCCTGTCGCAGGAGCGTCAGGGTGCGGACGCTCCGGATCACGTCGTAGCGCAACCGGTCCTCCGGGGTGGCGTGGTGAATCGACGGACAGGCGACGGCGGGCGAATGGTCCGGGGTGTCGCGCGAGGCGACCCTCCGATAAAAGGCGCCCGGGAAGCACTCCGCAAGGCGGGGATCCTCGCTGATGGCGATCAGTCCCTCGGTCAATCCGTCGAGGATTTCACGGGAGATGGGATGGCGTTGGCGGTCGGCGATGGAGGCGTCGCCGGTCTCCGTGCGGGTCTGCTCCGCGTGCCGGGACAGGAGGCGGCAGAGGTTGTGATAGCCGCGGGGGGACTCGATGTGGAGCAACAGCGGATGATCGCCGAGGCGCAGTTCGGTGCCGAGAAGGGGTTTGACGCCCGCCTGTTTGGCGGCCAGGACAAATTCCACCGCGCCGTGCAGGTTGCCGGTATCCGTCAGCGCGACCGCCGGCAGGCCGTGCCGTTTCGCCAGTTCGACGATGGCGGTGGGGGACAGAGTGGAATCGAGGAACGAATAGTGGCTGTGCGCGCGCAGGGGAACGTAGGGAGAGGTGCATTTTCGATTTTCGATTTGTGATTTGCGATTGTGGAGGGCGGGTTTGGGTTCCCTGGTTGTGACCGTCTCAGGAGGCGCCTCGCGCAAACGAAGATCGTGGCCGCGCAGGATGATGTCGTGTCCGCGCGATTTGCGCAGTTCATCGATCACGCCGGCGAGGCGTTCGCGCGCGTTCCGGGACTGCGCCGTGATATCGAGGGGGAGTTCGGCGCGGAAGCGTCCGTCATAGACATTGGCGAGTTTGAGCGCCACGAGCCGCAGGCTGACGCGGCGTTTCCAGGCCTTTCGCAGCATCGCGCGCAGCCGGCCATAGACGTCGGTTTCAAGGTCGGTGGGTTCGTTGAGGCTTTCGCTGACCTGGTCCTCGGCCATGTCGTTGTAGCGGACGCGCACGGTGAGTGTCCGGATGCTGCGGCCTTCCTCGCGTACGCGGGCGAACAGATGATCCGCCATGCGCCGCAGGACGGCCTCGATGTAGTCCTCATCGGTGAGGTCGCCCTCGAAGGTTTCCTGCTGGCCGAAGGATTTTTGCGGTTCGCGGGCGGGGATCAGGGGGCGGTCGTCGATTCCGTGGGCGAACCGCCGGATGTCCGCGGCCTGACTGCCGATCAACAGTTCGAGCATGTCCAGGGGGGTGGCGGCGATCTGTCGGATGGTGGCGAGGCCGGCGGTGTTGAGTCGCGCGCTGGTTTTGGGGCCGACGCCGGGCAGCCATTTGTTGGGGAGGGCCTGGAGGAAGGGGGCCTCGCGGCCTGGATGGATTTCGTGGAACGCGGCGGGTTTGGTCAGTTTAGATGCGACGGCGCTGACGAGTTTGTTGGTGCCGATGCCTTCGCTGACGGTGATTTTCAATCGTTGGCGGATGGCCTTGCGGATGGCGAGGGCGATTTCGACGGGGGGGTTGCGGGCGGCGGAGAGTTCGAAGTAGCCCTCGTCAATCGAGGTTTGTTCGACCTCGGGGGTGAAGTCGTAGCAATAGCCGAACATCCAGCGTGAGAACTGTTCGTAACGCTCGAAGTCGCCCGGCAGGACAATGAGCTTTGGACACAGCTTGCGCGCCCGCACCGTGGGCATGGGGGTGTAGATGCCGAGTTTTCGCGCCTCGTAGGAGGCGGAGGCAATGATGCCGCGCCGTTCGCCGCCGACGGCCACGGGTTTGCCGCGCAGCTTCGGGTCGGAAGCCTGTTCCACCGCGGCGAAGAACGCATCGGCATCGAGATGAACAATGACACGCGGGGACATGGGAGGGTTGTGCGCCCGGGATATGACAGCGCGGGGTCAAGGGCTGTCCATCCGATCAATCGGTGGCCTTGCGGATGAGGGCGCGAAAGACGCCCTGAATCACGAGTTCCTCCGACGGGATGAGGTCGGGATATTTCGGGTTTTCGGCCTTGAGATAGGGGCGGCCGTTTTTGATGACGAAGGTCTTGAGCGTGTTTTTCCGGTCGATCAACGCCGCCACGATCTGGCCGGAACGCGGGTCCGGTCCGTGTTCGAAGATCACGATGTCGCCGTCGAGGATGTGCCGGCCGATCATGGAGTCGCCGCTGACGCGGAGTGCGAACGTGTTGCGTGTGGGTTTGAAGCCGATGGACTCGACGGTGACGGTGACGCATTCCCCGGTTTCCTGATCGCGGTGGCGGCTGAACCCGGCGGGGATGGAACCGAACAAGGGGATCTCCACGCCCCGTTTTGGGATGGGCTGGACTGCCTTGCCCGGGCGCAGGGAGCGGGCCTTGCCGGGGTCGGAGATCAGCCAGCCCTTGCGGATCAGCGCCTGGACGTGGCATTCCGCCGCGCGTTTGCTGCGGTAACCGAATCGGGCGGCGATTTCGCGCAAGGTGGGTGGGGCATGGTGGCCGGCGAGTGTGTCCCGGACAAACTCGAACACCTGGCGCTGGGTTTCGGTGGGATCCCGCATACTAGACGTATGGCTAGTATGCTTTGGCGGTGCTGTCAATGGGAAGGTTCGTTGAGGTTCTCCATTCTCTCCGAATCCTGACTGACAACGCGCGCCGATTTCCATACCATGCGGCCGCGTGAACCTTGAGGATTTCATCCAGACCGGACAGCGGCCGCCGGAACTGCGGTTTCTCGTTATCGGCGGATACGCGGTCGGCGCGCATGGCCATGTTCGCGCGACATTCGACGTCGATTTCCTCGCGCGTTGTGCGGACCGGGACGCCTGGCGTGAGCGGCTCACGTCTGCCGGATTGATTGTCTTTCAAGAAACCCGGGCGTTTGCGCAGTTCACTCAACCTGAAGGGGGGGACGGGCTCGATTTGATGTTCGTCGATGAACCCACGTTCGGGGGAATCTGGGAGGCGTCCCTCGAGCAAGCCTTCGGAGCCGTCGCGACTCGCATTCCGTGCCTCGATCATCTGCTGGCGTTGAAACTGCACGCGCTGAAGCAGTCGCTTCCCCATCGAACCTCCAAAGATGCCGAAGACGTCGAGATGCTTGTGAGGCGTAACGGACTTGACTTGCGGAATTCACGCTATGCGCGATTGTTTTTGAAGTATGGGAACCGGGAAATCTACGACACCTTCATCCGACTCCTGCGGGACGCATGACAAGGCACTGCCGACCCTCGACCTGAATCTGCCTGACGAAGACCGATTCCGTTCGTGGCCGTCCCGCATCTCGATGGCGGAGTTTGTCCGACGCAATCAGGTGCTCCGCCAATGGTTTCCGGACGGCCTGAAGACCCCGGAAGAACGATGGCGGGCAAAGACGGACGTCGAGTTCCACCTGTAAGAGCCTGTTTTAAAAATGGAAAGGGTCCTGCGGCGATGGATTTTGGCCGGGGCCAATGCGGCGAGACCGGAGCATCCCCTCAGCGGGCTGTGACGGTCGAGCCAACGCGGGACCCGGTCAAAAGCACCACCGCCCGGAGGGTTTTCCCGGAAAAGGCTCTCTGGCTTCGTTGCTCCTCGGTCATCCCGCAAGCGCGGAACTCCCTCGTCGCGCCTCGCCAGAGAGCCTTTTCCGGGAAAACAGGACCCCTTCGATTTTTAAAACAGACTCTAAGAGCGTGTTTGGAAAATCATCATGGGATGGCCGGGTCGTGTTCCTCGTGCCGCCTTCGGACGGTTTGCGCCATGGGCCGCCTGAAGGCGGGACACCCAACCGGGGTTTTCAAAACACGCTCTTAGGGATTATGAGTAAGAGTAAGAGCAAGAGTATGAGCGCCCGGTTGCTCTTCCGTCGTCCCTAATTCAACACCAGTGCTGCTTGACCCTCCCCCGGGCTTCCCCCATCTTCACGGTTCATCGCTCTGACCGGTATGCCTCTCAGCGCCCATCTCCTCGACACCCTGCGGTCCCTCGCCGGCCCCAAGGACGTCCTGACGCAACCCGAGGACCTCATTCCCTACTCGTTTGACGGCACGGCGGCGATGCGGCAGATGCCCGGGGCCGTGGTGTTCGCGGAATCGACGGAGGAAGTCGCCGCCATTCTGAAACTGGCGAATGAACACCGGCTTCCGGTCGTCACGCGCGGTTCGGGAACCGGACTCAGCGGCGGCAGTCTGCCCAGCGAGAATTGCCTGGTGCTTTGCACGGTGAAGATGACACGCGTCCTCGAACTGGACGCCGCCAATCTCACCCTCCTCACCGAGCCCGGCGCCACCACGCTCGCCATCGCCGAGGCCGCCGAGGCCGCCGGATTGTTCTATCCGCCCGACCCGGGTTCGATGAAGATTTCCACCATCGGCGGCAATGTCGCCGAGAATTCCGGCGGCTTGCGCGGCCTGAAATACGGCGTCACCCGAAACTACGTCATGGGACTCGAGGTCGTCCTTCCGTCCGGCGAAATCCTGTGGACGGGCAACAAGTGCGTGAAGGACGTGGCGGGGTATTCGATCAAGGACCTGTTCATCGGGTCCGAGGGCACCCTCGGTGTGCTGACGAAAGTGCTGCTCCGTCTGATCCCCAGGCCCCAGGCCAAGAAGACCATGGTGGCGACGTTCGCCCGGATGGACCAGGCGGCGGAGTCCGTGTCGGCCATCATCGCGGCGCGCATCATTCCGTGCACGCTCGAGTTTCTGGATCGCACGACCATTCATTGCGTCGAGGATTACGCGCACATCGGGTTGCCGCTGGATTGCGAGGCGCTGCTCCTGATGGAGACGGACGGACATCCGGCGGTGGTCGCGGACGAGGCGGCGCGCATGGAGGCGATCTGCCGGGAACAGGGATGCAAGGAGGTGATCGTGGCGAAGGATGACGCCGAGGCCACGCGGCTGGCAAGCGCGCGACGTTCGGCGTTCTCCGCGCTCGCCAGGCTGTCGCCCACGACCATTCTCGAGGACGCCACCGTTCCCCGCAGCGAGCTGGGCCGCATGATCCGTTTCGTCGAGGCGGTGGCGAAGAAATACCGGCTTCGCATCGGGACGTTCGGCCACATGGGCGACGGCAATCTGCACCCGACCTTCCTCACGGATGAGCGGAACACGGAGGAAATGCACCGGGTGGAGGAGGCGTTCAAGGAGATCTTCGACGAGGCGATCCGGCTGGGCGGGACCATCACCGGGGAACACGGCGTGGGCCTGGCCAAGAAGTCATTCCTGCCGCGGTTCGCGGGCGACGCGCAGATGCGGGTGATGCGGGAATTGCGCCGGGCCCTGGATCCCCGGGGCATTCTCAATCCCGGAAAGATGTTCGATGTTCCGCCGGTGGACCGTGGATGAGCGCGACTTCCTCCCATCTCAAAAACCTCGATTATTCGGTGGTGCAGCAGTGCATGCATTGCGGCCTCTGTCTTCCCACCTGCCCCACCTACGACGCCACCAAACTCGAGCGCAACAGCCCGCGCGGCCGCATCGCCCTGATGCGCGCCATCGCCGACGACCGGCTGGAGGCGACGCGGACCTTTGCGGAGGAGATGTATTTCTGCCTGGGCTGCCTGGCCTGCGTGACGGCCTGTCCGGCGGGGGTGAATTACGCGGAACTGTTCGAGCACGCGCGGGCCGAGGCGGAGGAATCGGGCGTCCTCAATTCACCCCGGCGCAATCTCATCCGCCATTTCACACTGGGCTGGCTGTTCATGGACCTGCGCCGCTTGCAACTCGCCGGACTGGGCCTGCGCCTTTACCAGGAACTCGGCCTTCAGACCCTCGTGAGAAGGAGCGGCGTCCTCCGGTTGCTGCCGCGAAGACTGCGCGAACTCGAACAAATGACCCCCACCGTCCAGCCGCGCGTGACTTCCGATTGGGTCGCGCCGGTCATGCGCCCGCAGGGTCCGCCGCGCCACCGCGTGGCCATGCTCAGCGGTTGCGCGCAGGATCTGGTGTTCAGCGACGTCAATCGCGACACCGTCGAGGTGCTGCTTCGCAACGGCTGCGAAGTGGTCACGCCGCCCGAGCAGCATTGCTGCGGATCGCTGCACGCGCACAACGGCGAATGGGAGGCGGCGCGAACACTGGCCCGCCGCCAGCTCGACCAGTTTCCGCCCGGGGAGTTTGACGCCATCATCAGCAACGCCGCCGGTTGCGGTTCGCATCTCAAGCATTACGCCAAACTGCTCGCCGACGATCCGGTCTATCGTCCGCGCGCGGAAGCATGGGATCGCAAGGTCAGGGACATCCATGAATGGCTTGTGGAGATCGGGATCGAGCCGCCGCCGGCGGACGGCGCGCCCCGGCAGGTCGTCACTTATCATGAGGCGTGTCATTTGTGTCATGGGCAGCAGATCACCGCGCAGCCGCGCCAGGTCTTGCGAGCGATCCCGAATCTCGAGCTTGTGGAACTGCCCGAGAGCACCTGGTGTTGCGGCAGCGCCGGGATTTACAATTTGATTCAACCGGAAATGGCCAACGACCTCCTCAAGCGCAAACTCGACCACATCGAATCGACCGGCGCGGCCCTCGTGGCCACCGGCAATCCCGGCTGCCTGCTCCAGATCCTCGGCGGCGCGCGCCGCCGGCATCTCCCGCTGAAGGTGGTGCATCCGATCACGCTGCTGGCCGGGGCATATCGGCGTTGAAACTCCCACGCGCCGCTGGCAGGCTGCGCGCATGAATCATCTGGACCGCGCCCGCGAGGTGTTCGATGTCGAACTGGCGGCCCTTCGCGCGGTCCGCGATCAGCTCGATGACTCCTTCTCCCGCACGGTTGGGCTGATCCTCGAAACCCTCCAGCAACGCGGCAAGATCGTCATCGTCGGCATTGGCAAGTCCGGCAACGTGGGCCGGAAGATCGCCGCCACGCTCACCAGCACCGGCTCCAGCGCGGTGCTATTGAACAGTGTCGATGCCCTGCACGGCGATCTGGGCATTCTCAATGACGGCGACCTCATCCTGGCGTTGAGTTATTCCGGCGAAACCGACGAACTGTTGAACCTGCTGCCCGCCCTCAAACGCTTCGCCGTCCGTTTGGTGGCGGTCACCGGCAATCCGAAGTCCGCGCTGGCGCGGCACAGCGACGTGGTGTTGAATGTAAGAGTTCCCAAGGAGGCCTGTCCGTTCAACCTGGCGCCCACGGCCAGCACGACGGCCACCCTCGTCATGGGGGACGCCCTCGCCATGGCGGTGCTGCAGGCCCGCGGATTCCGCGAGGAGGACTTTGCCCGTTACCATCCCTCGGGCGCCATCGGACGCTCCCTGCTGGTGAAGGTGGGCGACATCATGCGCACCGGGCCGCGCAACGCGGTGGCCCGCCAGGACATGGCCGTCAAGGAGGCCCTGCTGGTCATGACCCGCGCCCGCTCGGGCAGCCTCAGTATCGTCGGCGCAACCGGACGGCTGATCGGCGTGTTCACCGATGGCGATTTTCGACGTCGAATGGCGGAGGACGCCGGTCTGCTGGATCAGCCGCTGCGCAAGGTCATGACGCGAAGTCCCAAGTGCATCCGCGACACCGCGCTGGCCGCCGAGGCGTTGCGGATGTTTGACGCGCACAGCATCGATGACCTGATCGTGGTGAACGCCAGGCGCGAGCCGGTGGGGTTGGTGGATTCCCAGGACCTGCCGAAATTGAAGCTCATGTGACGGGATCGGATGCGTCCGTACGATTGGGGCGCCGCTGTGTCGAAGAGCAGCCGCGGCAACGCCAATCTCGCGCTGGAGTCTCGCACCCCTTCGCGCGCCCCTTCGGCCTTCCGCGTCCCGGGTGTGCGGCCAAACGCACACTTGAAATTGTGGCTCGGACTGAATAGAGTTGCGGAACCCTGAATCCCCCAAGAAAGGACAATTCAATGCGCTTGCCCAAATCCCATGCCCATCGGAGCCCGCGAGACGTTTTAAGCGGCGGTTTCACCCTGATCGAACTCCTGGTTGTCATTGCCATCATCGCCATTCTGGCCGCGATGCTTCTGCCCGCGCTCTCGAAGGCCAAGGCCAAGGCGCAGGGTATTCATTGCCAGAATAATCTCCGGCAACTGGGACTCGCCTGGATCATGTACCCGGATGACAACGATAACTGGCTTCCGCCCAACCGGGGCACAGCCGGTGGCAATATTCACCACACCTGGATGACGGGCTGGCTTACCCTGAATCCCGGCCATGGAGCTTACAGGGACAATACAAACATCTGGCACCTTAAGAACAGCCTGCTTTGGCGCTACGCGGAATCCCTCGAAGTGTTCAAGTGCGTGGCGGACAAGACGATCGCCACCTATGGGGGTGTCAGCTATCCCCGGGTCCGCACGGTGTCCATGAATAATTGGATGGGCTCTTATAATCTGCCGAACCGAAATCCTGTACCATGGG
>DATKEE010000405.1:0-7137 GCA_035544555.1 Candidatus Methylomirabilota bacterium | reverse complement strand
GTGACTCCGGAGGAGTGAGCGGAAGCGTTCCACCGGGAGGCAAAGACGCGCAACGAGTGGCCGCGGTCCCTGAGGTGCCCGATCAGTTGCGTGGTATAGCGCTCGGAACCGCCGCCTGATGGCAGGAAATTATTCTTGATGATGCCGATGCGCACAGTATAGGAAACAATCCCCAAGAGCTCTAGGCCAAGCTCCCTGGCAAATCAAGCACCGCCCGCCGGAAACAACCCGACAAACAGCGTGTCGAGCGGTTACAATTGGGAGGTGAAGAACAAGCTCCGGCACCGATGCAGTTCTCGGGCACGCGGGGACGGATGCAATCCATCGAAGAGTGAACCGGAAAGCGAACAAGCTCATCACATGGGAAGATACGCTGGCGACCGCGGCTCGCGGCCTGCGGGAGTTCGAGGCGTTGATGCGGGAGGCGCCTTACGAAGCCAAAGGGGTCTTGTTCAGTGAAATGCTCTTTGTGCGGGCGGCGGCGGGAAATCTGCAACCGCGGACGGTCTTCGAATCCGGGCGGGCGGGCGGGGTGAGCACGTTTCTTCTGAGCCGGTGCTTCCCCGAAAAACCGGTCGTCAGCATCGAACTGAATGCCGACTCGCCCGATGTCGAGCTGGCGGCCAGAAACCTGCGGGGTTTGACAAATGTGCAGTGCCTGTTTGGCGATGCGCGGAGGCTGTTGCTGGATCGCGTTCAGCCGGGCGACCTGGTGATCATCGACGGCCCGAAGCATCATCGGGCACTGCGGCTGGCGTTGCGGCTGCTCTGGCGGCGACGGCCGGCGGCGGTCTTTATTCACGATTGCTACCGCGGTTCGATCGAACGGCGGTTGCTGGAAACCCGTGTCCCGGGCTGCCTGTTCAGCGATAGCGAAGAGTTTGTCGAGCGATATCGCGGTCTGGACGCGAAGTGTTGGGAGGCCATTGATCAACTGCTCCGTGAAGGGGGCCGTGTGCCACACCTTGAAACGGGCAAGGGAGGAAGCTATGGGCCCACCTTCGCCTGCGTGCCTTACGACGCCACCCTGCCGTTCCGACGATTACTCGTCAGGGTGCGTCTGGACGGTCACCTGCAACGGTGGCGGAAGGCGCCGGCTGTCTCCGGTGCATGTTGAAGTGCTCGTCAGCCGGCTCAGCTTCTGATTCCAGCGCGACGAAGGAGGACTTCGGCGTAGTGTTCCTCGAGGTTGCGGCGGCTGGCATCGAGTGAAAAGCGCGTCCGCACCACTTCTGCGGCGTTGCGCGAGATGGTTTCATACAGCCCGGGATTCCCCACCAGCTCGAGAATGGCTGCCACCGCGGCATCGGCGGAAGCTTCCGAGATCAGCATTCCGGAGTGATGATCGGTGACGGCTTCCGGGATGCCACTATGGCGCGTCGCGACCACGGGCAACCCCCACGCCATGGCCTCCAGCAACGAATTGGGGATCCCCTCGCGATTCCCTCCCGCGGTGGTCCGGCTCGGGTGAAGAAAGATGTGACTTCGACGTCGCAGCCTGACGAGCTCGGGTTCATCGAGGAAACCGGCGAAGACCACCTGCCCGGCGATGCCCAAGTCGGTCGCCAATGCTGCGAGCCTCTCCTGGTCCGGCCCTCCCCCGGCAAGCGTCAGCGTGGCGGGAACATTGCGGAGCCGAAGTTCCCTGACCGTTCGCAGACTCACGTCGATCCCCTTCTTTTCTATGAAGCGGCAGACTTGAAGCAGTTGCAGGGGAGCCTCCCGGGACGGTCGCGGCAATAGAGCCGGCGTGGTTGCGTCCGGCACCGGCACCCCGGTGTAATTCAAACGGATCCTGTCAGGAGGGCAGCCGCGCTCCACGAGGACCTGATTCAAGGCGTGACATCGGCACAGGACAAGATCCGCCTCCTTCCATAGCGGAGCGTAGATCTCCCGGTCATAACGGTCGGAAAGGTCGGCCCCGTGAAAGGACACGACGCGTGCCCCCGCGAACCGGGCGAGGAACGGTAGAATCCGCAGAGCTTCGGAACCCAGATAGGCGTGCACCAGTCTCGCGTGATGAGCGGCGGCGATTTCAGCCAGTTGACGGAGTTCAGCCCGGACCAGCGGCGCGGGATTGTTGCGCATTCGGCCAAATGCGCGCGCGACGAACCGCCAGGTGCCCCTCGTCAGGAGGTCCACATGCGGATGAGGGAATCGTTCCGCGTTCAGCCGCCTTCGGGTCACGACGCGGTTTTGATACCGCACGATGCCGGAGACCTGCCGGTGGATGTGCACGGCCTCCTCCGGCAGGAACGTGGAGCAGTATGAGAGGATGGTTGGGAGGGAGTCTGACATTGTCCGGCTGCGGGAGGTTCAGGGGGCGGCCGGCGCCGTGGCAGCGCGCAGGCCCGCCGCGGGCTTCTGTGCCAGCAACATCATCCGTTTCATTCTCCGTTGCAGAACAGGAAACAATGTCATGGCGATCTTTTCCAGCAGATGGAGGGGGCCGCCTCCGAAGTAGAGACGCTCCCCGCCGCGCACCAGCCGAACTTCGAAACCTGCCCGCGTGAGGAATGCCTCGATCTCCGACACTGAATAAAACCGGTCGTCCACCGGTTGAAATCGGGTGCGTTCCTGAAGGTATCGCTCGAAATGAAACCAATCGCGGTTGGGAAGGGTGACCAACAGCCAGCCGCCCGGCTTGAGCACATTGTGGATTCCCCTCAGTCCGGCGTGGACGTCGAGCAAATGTTCCAGGACCTCCGTCGCGAATGCCGCGTCAAACGACGCGGGCGGAAACCGGAGGTGTTCGAGATCGGCTTCGACGATGCGGGCCGCCGGCACGCGCGCGCGCGCGCTCGCGACCAGGCCAGGGGAAAGATCGCACCCGTGCAACTCGAGTTTGAGGGGCAACGAAGCCAGGCAGGCCAGCAGGGTCCCATGACCGCATCCGAGATCGATCACGCTGGCCCGCGGTCTCAGACGGGGCTGCATGAGCTTGACGCAGCGGCGATGGAACTTGGCCGGCATGAAGCGGTCGGCGGGGATTTCGCCGTACCGGGAGGCGATCTCCTCCTTGGACGGGCTGTCACTCATTACCGGGAGGATTGGGCTCAAGGACGGAGGAAGCGTTCCGCCCAGGCATTGAGGACCCAAAGGCACCAGAGGCGTTGCGCGTGATTTCGCACCCCGTTCTGGTGTTCCTCAAGCAGTTGGTGGACATAGGGCTGACTTATAGCGGTTCGCAATCCTGCGTGCAAGGTTCCCAGCCCGTCCCTAATATGCTTGCGCGCCTCTCCACGGAACCAGTCCTCGATCGGCACGGAAAAACCCGTCTTGGGCGCCTGGCGCAAAGCGGGAGGCAAATCAGGCTCGACGATGATTCTCAGCAGGCGTTTGCCTTGACGATGGTCGACTTTCCAGGCGGCCGGAAGGCTCGCGCACAGTTCGACGAGTTCGTGGTCCAGAAACGGGGAGCGCACCTCGAGCCCGTGCGCCATGCTCGCAATATCCATCTTCACCAGCAGATCGTCCGGCAGGTAATGCCTGTTGTCCCAGGCCAGCATTCGATCAATGGGCTCCAGCGGCCTGTCCCAGAACGAGGCCACCTGATCGGCCAGGAGGGCTTCGGCCGACTGACGCAGTTCCGGACTGCCGAGCCTGCGGAAGTGGTGTCCGGCAAAAAATTCGTTGGTGAACAGGCTTCGTGTTTCCGGCAGCCATTGACGGCGAAGATTCCGGGAAATCCGGCTGCCCACGAGTCCGTCGCCCCGCAGGGAGCCCAGTGACCAGGATTCCCTCCAGGATCGCGGGAAGCAGCTCGAGGAGTGGAGTTGCCAGGTGTTCAGCCGGTACTTCCCGTAGCCGGCGAACGCCTCATCGCCCCCGTCGCCGCTGAGCGCCACTTTGACATGCTGACGGGCCAGTTCGCAGACGAGAAAGGACGGCAGAGCCGACTTGTCGGCAAAAGGTTCCCCATAATGCACGACGAGGCGCGGCAAAAGCTCCAGGAGATTCGAGCGCGCGGTGAGTTCGTCGTATGGAACCCCAAAGTGCCGCGCGGATTCCCGAGCCAGGGCGGTTTCATCATAGTCCTTTTCGCCAAAGCCGATGGTGAACGTCCGGATGGGGTGATCCAAACCGCGCGTCAATCGGGCGAGGATCGCATTGGAATCCAATCCCCCGCTCAGGAGCAATCCCAGGGGCACATCGCTCCGCAATCGCAGGCGGATGCTTTCGTCGAGTTTCTCGCGAACACGTGATACGGCTTCGGCGTGGCTGCAGGAGATCTTCGGCAGGAAATTGAGGTGCCAATACCGGCGGCATTCGGTCCTTCCGGCCTGCCAGGAGAGGCAGTGAGCCGGGGGAAGCTTGCGAACCTGTTTGAACAGGCACAACGGCGCGGGAACGTAGCCGGCCAGTAGATACGACGCCAGGGCCTCCGCATCCACGTCACGCGAGACCACACCGGTATCGATCAGCGGCGCAATCTCGGACGAGAAAAAAAGGCGGCCATGACCCAGCGCATAGTAAAGCGGCTTCTTCCCGAGTCGGTCCCGTGCCATGAAAAGCCGCTGCCGGTTTGCATCCCACAATGCAAACGCGAACATGCCCCGGAGTCGCGAAAGCATTTCCGGACCATGGTCCTCGTACAAGTGCACGAGAACTTCCACATCGCCCCGGGTTCGCAGCCGGTGACCACGCTGCTCCAGCCCGGCCCTCAGCTCGACGTAATTGTAGATCTCCCCGTTGCAGACCACATGGACGGACTGGTCCTCGTTGGCGATGGGTTGCTGGCTTCCGGCCAGGTCCACCACGCTGAGCCGCCGCATGCCCAGTCCGACCCCCGGCCCCAGGAAGGTCCCCTCGTCATCCGGCCCCCGATGAACCAAACCCTGCAGCATGCCCTTTAATGCGGCCCCCAGGTCCGCACCCGGGTCGGTGGAAACGAAGCCGGCTATACCGCACATGGCGGCGGATGCTAGAGTGCGGGATGAAATCGGTCAATGTTCGGACGGGATCTGTGCGGACGGGATCCCGGCGAGCCGCCATGATTGCACCCGAAGGGTGCCGCCAGGCAAAACCCTCGACTGCAAACGGACGGGAGCGAATCGCCGGGCAGTCCGGGCAGGAACCGCTTGATCTCCTCGCAGGCATCTCTAAGAATCCGCCAATGTCAGTCTCCTCCGGGAATCCGGGTCGGCAAATGCGGGCGGTTTGAGTGACAGAATGATGCATGTGCGGTCACCAACAGCAACGGATGCCGGAACCGGGCTGATGCCGAATCCTTGTCCGGAAGGGAGCACCGGCGGGTGGCAGGAGATGCGCATGGGCGCATGGGTCTGGCAGGTCAGTCAGGAGTTCCTGGACCCCCGTCTTCTCTGCCGCCTGGAATCACCCGCACAGTTGTTGCGGCCTCCCGCGCGCGTTATCGAGAGGATCCCGCCCCGCAAATTCTCCGAGCTGGCGCGACTGGTCCTGCCGGAATGGCCTGACGTGCCGCTGTTCGTCAAACACCTGGGGCCGATTTCGTTCAAGGAAGCGCTGAAATCCGTGCTTCGCCCGACCCGCGCCCGCCGTGCCTTCGAAAACGCGTTGCTTCTGTCCCGATTGAAGATTCGCACCGCCATCCCCGTGGCGACCGGAGAGAGGCGCCAATGGCTCTGGTTGCGAGAGGCGTTTCTGATCTTTGCGGAGGTGCCTGAGTCCACCACGTTGTATCACTTTTATGTCAACGCTTCCGACTCCGGCCCGCGTATGCTCGCCGTCCGATCCCTCGCCCGCCTCATGGCCCGGCTCCATGATGCCGGCCTCTCCCATTCGGACGCGCACCCCTTGAACTTTCTCATCGCCCATTCCGATTGCCGCAAGCTCGTGATGATCGATCTGGAGGCGGTCCGGCGCGTTCCTGCGTTCCGCTTCCGTACTGCTGTCAAGGATCTCCGCAAACTGTTACGGCGGTCGCCCGTATCGGTTCGGGAGAAGATCTGGTTCTGCACGGAGTACTGCCGTTCCCGGACGCCCCCCCTTTCGGCGCGTGAACTGGCCCGCCGCCTGAACCCGGCCTCCCGGGCGCAACGCCGGATTTCTGGAGAGGATGTCGATCAGACCACGGTGGTCCGCGGCGGACTGGTCTGGCGCATTCGTCCGTCCATGGTGGATTCGCGCGTTGAAACCATTCTGGACTCCCCCGATGAGTTCCTCGAGCGGGCGCGCGTGTTGAAGCCCGATCGCAGCTCCGCGGTTGGCGCCGACGAAGGAGTCGTGGTGAAGCGTTACAACTATCGGAAATGGATGAGCCGCCTGAAGGACGCGTTCCGTCAATCGCGAGGGCCGCGGTGCTTTCGAAAGGCAAGGCTGTTGGAGGCCGTCGGCGTGCCCGTCGCGCGCGCTGTCGCTGCCAGCGAACGCCGTCGATGGGGGCTGGTCGTCAGGAGCTACTTTGTCATGGAAGAGATTCTCGGTGCCATCCACTGGCGCGATTGGACGGGTCACAAGGGTCCGGTGATCCATGCCACCGCACGGGTCATCGCGAGGCTTCATGCGGCGGGGTTCGTGCATCGCGATCTCAAGGAAGCCAACATACTGCTGGACAAACGGGGGGAACCGTTCCTCGTGGACCTGGACGGGGTTCACCACGTTGGACGGGTCACGGAGAGGCAGGCTGTGGCGGATCTGGTGCGGCTCGCCAGAGGGTTGGTTGCGGCCACTCAAGCCACGCGCGCTGATTGCGCGCGCTTTCTCAAGGCCTACTGCCGCTTCCGGCACGCGGGTGATTGGCGCTCGTGGTGGCGGTTGATGGCCGTGGAATGGCCGCAACGCTGACACCGGCGAACCATAAGCGTTGATCAGCGGGGTTCCGGTTCCTTCCCTCGTCCGTCCGTTGCGCACTGCCCTGAGTTACGGCCGCGCGGCCGGGATTTCCGGGCGTGAGGACGATGCCGGGGGGGTGAGGGACCGCGCCCTGTAGCGCTTGTGAACCGAAATCCGCACGCCGCGCTTTCGGATGCAAGCAGAAAAAACATTCATGGACTTTTTTCCGTTTCAAACTTGCCGTGCCCGGTCATTTCGGGTTAGGTTCTCGCCACATCCAATCCCCTGTGGAAAGCGTTCCAAAGGGGTGTGCTCTGTAGTAAACAGTAACAATCAAAGTCGTATCTTGATGCACGCTTCCAGTACTTATTCCCTCGGCTC
>DATKEE010000404.1:0-3497 GCA_035544555.1 Candidatus Methylomirabilota bacterium | reverse complement strand
GGCGTCCAACGTCTCCAACCGGCCGGTGTGTTCTATGTCAGTCTCCGCGGACAAGCCGCCTCCCAGCGGAATCGACACGACGCGCTGGACCGGCCGGAGGAGAGTCGCGCCGAAGCCTTCCGGCACAGCGGAAGGTTCGATGTCAGCGCGCTTGATCGACTGGACGCCAGTGGCGCCGCGAAGGGCGCGCAGTTCAATTATCGTCGCAAACAGGACGGCACCGTGGCTCGGACCTCCGCGGATCCAATGGAGTCCGCGGCGTTCGCGGAGTTGCTGGACCGCGTGGAGCGCCGGCTGATTGAAATGGGCCGGGAGATCTTCGCCGGCGTGGCCAGGGTGGACCCCTACCAGAAAGGCCGGAAGCGGCCGTGTGATCATTGCCGGTATCAGGCCATCTGCCGCATTGATCCCTGGACGCACGAATACCGGGGACTTGGCAGGGATTGAGGTGGAGTGTCCCGGATCCCGAATCAACCGGGAAGCAGTCGGACGCGGCCGTCCCTCCCGCCGGCCAGCGGTCTTCTCAACCGAAGGCAAATTCCTGGATCCAGTTGGATGGCGAGGTCTTGCCCACCCAGAAGGACTCCCCGACGCCGATGACCGGAGGATCCCGCTCCCACCTGGCGGGATCATAGGTGTGAATGAGGTACTTTTGCTGATCGCGGTCGTATTGGTGAATGACGTCGCCTTCAACCACGGGGAAGCCGAGGTCCACATGCAGCCGGCCGGCCTGGGGAACCATGGAACTGCGGATGGAGAATCCGGAGGGAATGGGATTCAGCAGCTTCCCATGCGGCACTTCACCGGTCAGGTTCACAACGGTAAAGTCCGAGGTTGGATTGAAGTAGATGGCGCCCTCGCCCGGATTCAGCGTATGCGACGGGTTCTGCCATTTGGCCTCCTGCACCAGGTTTTCGGTGAGACGGAAGAGCTGGTTGTCGAATTTGTGCAGCATTGCTCCGTCCGGGGCGTTCGGGAAGAGCGCGCTGACGGATGGATTCGCGCACCGGAATGGATTGGCAATCATCGAAAAGCCCGGCGGCACCGTGAGGCCCGCATAACCTAGAATTTGCCTGGAGAGGACCTCTCCCACCACCACGCGATAGAACCGGAATGTGTAACGAGACGCCGTCGAGTCCACATACTCGGGATTCTCCGTGGCAGCCTTCTCGGTTCCCAGAGGCAGCCAGGTCTTGAGGTCGGTGGAACCGAGCACCTGGAATTCGACCCCCTTTGGCACCTCCACCTTGAATCGGAACGCGCCATAGGGAATCCGGACGGGCTGGCTGAGATCAGGCGCCTGCTGAATCGGGCTCTTCGTCTTGCCACGAAACAGACCGCCCAACATTTTGCCAAAGGAGTCGCCTTTCATATCCGGCGCGAGCGCGCTCGCGTGCGAAGAAAAGAATGAGGCGCGTGAATGCGTTTCGTCACCATAAAACGAACGGGGTGAACACGGCGGTTCGGTTCAGTGAAGGAAAATCCCCGTGTCAAGTCCAGCACATACCAGAATCGCGACCGCCGCCAGTGTTTGCCAAACCCTGAGCACGGGATGGCCCGGCGGCCAAGGCATCCTTTTCATGTTCCACATCTCCGGAGGGCCATCCGCTGGCGGTCAGCGTATCCTTGCTTTTCATGTTCCGGATGATAATTAGTCCGCATGAAACGCAGTCTGCTCGTGGTGGACGATGAAGCCCCGACACGCGAAATGCTGTCGCTTTTTTTTCGCACACGAGGGTTTGAAGTCTTCGGCACCGAATCCGCGGAGGGGACGGTCAAGCGACTGGGCGAATCCGTGCCGGACGTGATCATTCTCGACATCAATCTCGGGAAGGCGGACGGATTCCAGTTTCTCGAGCAGTGCAAGCAACTTCACCCGGAGGTGCCGGTCATCATGCTCACCGGCCTGGGGTACGACGAGGAGTTGATGGCCAGATCCAAGGCCGGCGGAGCTTCGGGTTACATGAGCAAAACCGAACCACTCGCGGACCTGCTGAAGGAGGTTCAGCGCGTTCTCAATGACCGGATCGGTTGACCGCTTGTGACCGGCCCGGCAGGACGATTCCAATCGGTTTGGCCGGAAGACGCCAATCGGAACAGGAACGCCGCCGCCATTCCCACCGCGACAATGGACCGGCCATCACGAACAGCTTCCGTCGCTTCCGCCGCGCGATGGATCCTCTCGACAATCGGCACCCAACCGATTTTCATCCACCGATGATGCTCACCCCGTCACAGGCCGAGGCGATCCGGGCCGAAGGGAATGTTCTGGTCATGGCCGGGGCGGGGACGGGAAAGACGCGGACGCTGGTCGAACGCTGCCTCTACCGGTTGTTGAATCCGGAACCGCGACGGCGTGTTTCCATCGATCGCGTGTTGATCGTGACCTTCACCGAGGCGGCGGCCACCGAGATTCGCCATCGCATCCGGGAACGGCTGGAGGAGGAGTGTCGGGCAGACAGGGGGAATTCGCATCTGGCCGAACAACTCGCCCTCGTGGACACGACCGCGATTTCGACCCTCCACAGCTTTTGCTGGAGGTTGATACGCCAACACTTCTTCGAACTCGACCTCGATCCACGGGCGACAGTGCTGACGGCGGAACAGTCCTCCCTGCTGGCGGAACGCGCCCTCGACGCGATATGGGAGGAATGCTATGGAGCCCGTGACGCGAGGACGCGTGCTTTGGAGCAATTCGTCCAGGACCAGGCACGAGGGCGGGACGATTCCATTCGTGATCTGGTGCTCCGCCTTCATGAGTACACTCAGACTTTGAAGAATCCTGCCGGCTGGCTGGACGTGCAACACCGCCGGTTGGCACAATCCTCGCCCGGCCATTGGAAAGGCTGGTTGCTGGACGCGGTCCAGACTTTGCGATCCCGCTGGCTTCCGCTGCTGGCAGCCATTGACCACCCGGTATGCGTGGCCTCGGCCCGCATCCTTGAAAGCATCCACGGGAACGCGAAAGTCGTCGAAATGGCCACCGCGCTGGATGCCATTCTTGAGGCGGACAAGGACTGGCCGCGAGGCACCAAGACCAGGGTCCGGCCGCGGGTGGAACGCTTCTTCGACGACGCCGGATTCCTCGCCTCACTCGCCACAGGAGAGTCCGGCCATGATCCGCTGGAGGAGGACTGGGCCTGGTCTCGACCCCATCTATTCACCCTCCTGGAATTGACGGAACGCTTCGCGGCCCGATTTGAAGCGGCCAAACGCGATGCCGGTGCTCTCGACTTTCATGACCTCGAACAAGGGGCGCTCCGGCTCCTCCTGGATCGCAATACCGGCACGCCTGGCACGGTGGCCCAACACTGGATCGAACAATTCGATCTGGTGTTCGTTGACGAATATCAGGACATCAACGAGGCGCAGGACGCGATTCTCGCAGCTTTGTCGAGATCCGGTGACCAGGCCAACCGTTTTCTCGTCGGAGATCTCAAACAAAGCATCTATCGCTTCCGACTGGCCAACCCGGGCATCTTCCGCGGCTATCTGGC
>DATKEE010000403.1:0-2884 GCA_035544555.1 Candidatus Methylomirabilota bacterium | reverse complement strand
GTTGGCGCCATGTTTGAGCCGTTGTTTGCGCCGGGCGATATCAATGAGAATCTGTTGCATGGCCACGGCGGCCGCCTTGAAGAAATGCCGGCGATTGGCGAACTGTTCATTGCCCTCACCGGCGATCTTCAGCCATGCCTCATGCACGAGTGCCGTGGGCTGCAGGGTTTGGCCGGGCCGCTCGTCGGCCATCCTATGCGCGGCGAGCCGGCGCAGCTCCTCGTAAACCAGCGGCAACAATTGCTCGGCGGCACGACCCTCCCCCCGGTCGAAAGCTTGCAGCGCCTGGGTGATGTCGCTCATTCATGCAAACTACCCGTTTGCCAAGGAAAGGGGAATCTCGAAGAGATCGACAGGCATGGCAGAGTTATGACGGCGCTCGGAATCCAGCCCTGGTTATGTTCACCACAGCTAATAGATCACAAGGAGGGGAGGAGAGGAGAAGGAACACACACTGCCCGGGGAGATCCCGACTTTCAGCGGGATCTCCCCTTCGTCCGCGTGCCATGCTTAAAACAGCGCCATCGCCGGATCGGTTCTCATGTGCCAGAAGCGCCAGTTGCCGTTGACCTTCTTGAGCACCCCACTGAGGGAGCGCTCGGATACGACGATTTTGGATTGGTCCAGATAAATGCACTCCAGATACACCGCCGCGGTATTGCCGTGGATGTCGATTTCGGTGCGGAAACTCGGTGTCAGGCCCACCCAGTTGTTATTGAAAAAAGGAGCGCCGGCGAAGAAGGCCATAATCGCATCCCGCCCCGTAATGGTCACGGTATTGTTGATCACGAAGGTGGCGTCTTCAGCCCAGAGCAGCGCCCACGCGGCGAGATGCTGGCTCCTGGTATCGGCGTTGCCGTTGTACGAGGTAATTTCATGAACCGCGGAGAGAAGCAGGAGAACCTCCGCGGCTTGTGTATTGATTGGCCCCTCCACGGCGGCCTGCGCCTTATCCGACAGACTCCCTGAGATCAGGATGACGAGGGCGAGAACCGCCAGCATTGCGGCAAGGCTGCCGCCCATCGCGGTCAGCGTGGGTGAACTGAATGAGTGAGTATGAGGTTTCATAGGCTTCGATGTACTTGGTTGTTTTTTCATTACAGCGTGGGCGCCCGAACCACCGGCGGCGGTTTTTGCAGGCGCGCATCGCGTCACCGGTCCAAGGCGTTTTCCGGCGGCCAATCACGCCAGGGATTCTGAAATAGTTTTGAACGGAGACCTGGCTGGTGGAAACGGCGAACACGTCCTCCTGGAGGAACTGCAGCGCGGCGCAGTTCGCTCCTCGCCCGCAATGTCTGCCCAATGCTGACCACGGTTCCCACCAACACGCTCCGACTCCCCGGTTGCCAGACTTCCTTCGACCGCATAGAAGTTGAGCATGAACACATCCCCGCTGCCGAACGGCCGGCTCAACCGCCGTCGATTCGTCCAACGCGCCGGCCTCGCCACCGCCGCCCTCGCCCTGCCCTTCTTCTCCCCCCGCAATGTCCTCGGCGCCAATTCGCGCCTCAACGTCGCCGCCATCGGCGCCGGCGGCAAAGGCGCCGTCGATATCGGATTCTGCGAGGGCGAAAATGTCGCGGCCCTTTGTGACGTCGATCAGAACCACGCCGCCGGCACCTTCCAGCGCTTTCCCCGGGCGAAACGGTTCAAGGACTTCCGCGTGATGCTCGAGCAACTGTCGGACGGCATCGACGCCGTCACCATCTCGACGCCCGATCACACCCATTTCCACGCCGCCGCGCTGGCGATGAAACAGGGTCTTCACGTGTATCTCCAGAAACCGCTCACGCACTGCGTCTGGGAGGCCCGCAAACTCCTCGAACTCGCCCGCGAAACCGGGGTCGTCACCCAGATGGGAAATCAAGGACACGCCCAGAGCGACTCCCGCCGCCTCGTCGAACTCATCCGGGCCGGGGTTCTCGGCGAAGTCACCGAAGTTCACATCTGGACCGATCGTCCCATCTGGCCGCAGGGCATCGAACGTCCCCCGCAAATTCCCGTCCCCGGCCACCTCGACTGGGATCTCTGGCTCGGGCCCGCGGCGCACCGCCCGTTCCATGACGATTGCGTGCCCTTCAAATGGCGCGCGTTCTGGGATTTTGGCACCGGCGCCCTCGGCGACATGGGCTGCCACAACATGGACCTTGCCTTTTTCGCCCTTGATCTTCTTGATCCCTCCTCCGTCGAAGCCGCGTCGTCGGGCGTCAATTCCGAGACCGCGCCCGAATGGTCGATCATCACCCATCAATTCCCCGCCCGCGGCGAACGCGGTCCCGTGAAACTGGTCTGGTATGACGGCGGGAAGAAACCCGATCCCTCCCTGGCGAAGCAAAGCGAACTTCCCGGGAACGGCTGCATCATGATCGGCAGCCACGACACCCTCTACGTGCCCTCCTACTGGGGACCCGGCAGCTTTGTGTCGGGCGCCATCCTCGAGGATTACAACGAAATCGCCCAAACGCTCCCGCGCCACCCCGAGGGAACCAGCGATCACGACGCCGCCCAACATCATGAATGGATCGCCGCGTGCAAGGGCGAAGGCAAAGCTCTTTCGAACTTCGAGTATTCCGGTCCCATGACCGAGGCGGTGCTACTGGGCAACGTCGCGTTGCGAGCCGGCAAACGCATCGAATGGGACGCGCCGAATCTCCGAGTCACCAACGACACCGGCGCGAATCAATACATCCGCCACGAGTATCGCAACGGCTGGGAATCCCCTGTCTGAAGCGGCGCCGGCTCGTACCGCGGCCGTCCCGGCTGCGAGTTCAAGGGGCGTCCCGCCCCGCTCCCCGCTGTAGCCATTCTCACGACCACGGGCAGCGGGACGGTGCCTGGGCGCGTCACCCCAAAAATGTGTCGCACCGCGCGCGCTGTTCGCTAG
>DATKEE010000402.1:0-9596 GCA_035544555.1 Candidatus Methylomirabilota bacterium | reverse complement strand
AACCAGGCGAGGTGGTGTACTACCAGTCCGGCGGCAACCCCTACAATCTCAGTCCACGCCGCATGGACGCCCACGGCGGGTGGATTGCCAAACCGATCGATCTGCTGCTGTTGCTCCGGCGCATCGACGGCAACACGAATCAGGCCGAGTTGTTGCGGCCCGACAGTCTGACAGAAATGCTCACGCCTTCGGGCGCGCCGGGGGGTGGCGCCGGCTACGGGCTCGGCGTGGGCATCAGCGGGAACGGGTGGGGACACAATGGCGCGATGAGCGGCACGTTCGCCGACCTCTCCTACCGCAACGACGGGCTGGCCTTCGCCGTGACCTGCAACACACGGCCCTCCACGGATGAATTCGCTGGCACACTCAAATCGACCATCATGAACGTAATCGACACGCTCGACGCCGCCAACGCCTGGCCAACCTACGACCTGTTTCCTTGCGACGTGCCGCCGGGCGACCCCCCCCAGACGATGGAGGTGACGAAGGACATTTACGTGGATGGCTCCTGCAACAGCATAGTTGAAACCGGCCAGCAGAGTTGCACACCGTTCTTCGGGCCTTACCACACTGTCACCAGGGGGGTGAACGCTGTTTGCTCCGGCGACCGGCTGTGGATTCGGGCGGGCACGTACAACGAGACGGTCGTCTTCGACCGCTACGTGACGGTCCGATCCTACGACGGCACGGCGATCATCGGCCAATAGCCTTCATTTCGGTTGTGGCCGAGAACCTGGCAGGCCGCCGAACCGACATGAAACACAGATAAGCGCTCATCCAAGCACCGATTCCCTTATTACGACCTCCACAGGAATATGGGAGCACACAATATGAAACGAACCATTCACACTTTTTTGTGGGGTCTGCTGGCAGCGATTTGCCTGCAGGCTGCGGCCGTGGCCGACGACATTCCGATTCGGGGCGTGCCGGTGCCCGAACTGGCTGACTTCGATGACGCAGTGATTCAAGTCATGTCCGATGACGACATCCTTGGTTGCACCGTCGGCGTCCTGCGGAATGGTTGTGTGGTTCACCGGGGTCCTCAACAAGAAGCTGCTTCTGAAAGCGCCGTTGGGCGCCGCCAAGATCGGCACCAATAAACTTTGAGCCAACGCTGAGGACGACGACAAAGCCACTCACCCTTCGCTCCGGAATGAGCACGGTTGTCATTCGCTGAACCGAAAGGATAGAACATGAAAAACAGAATCAGATTACGTGTCCATGCCTGCGCCAGCTTCGGAGTTTGGTTGTCCTTGTTGCTGGGTTGGACCCTGACGGCTGCCGGTGCGGTCCATGTTGATGCCTGCGCCTCCGGTTTCGGAAATGGTTCCCATCTCTTCCCCTATAAGACCCTGACTCAGGCCGTAGCAGAAGCCGCGGCAGGAAGCAACCTGTCTGTCCAGAGCGCTGCTTATCCCGAACGGCTGACCATCACCAAGAACTTGAAGCTGGAGGCATCGGGTGGACGAGTTCTGATCGGCACGCACGCCGTCAAAACGGCCGAGATCTGTGTTCCCGTGATGGATCACGAGCAGTTGCCCCTCGAGGATCCGATCAGTTGCGGCAGTGATCCGATCGGGGTGCATGCCAAACTTTATTACCCTGCCGTCGGACCGGACGGCCTCTCGATGGCTTGTGCAGGCCCCTTTCCACTCATTGTTTATGCTCACGGCAGGCGTGCGTCCTACCAGGCATTGTGCGACGGCAGCAACCCGGGACCAGTCCACGAGGATTACCGGGAAGCGGATGGCATTCTTACGTGGCTGGCGGCGGCGGGGATCATCGTCATCTCTGTGGATGTATCGGCCGGACCCACCCCCATCGAGAAAGCCTCGATCATGATGAATACCGTGTCGTATGCGTGCGCCGAAAGTGCCCGCCGTGGTTCGTTGTTGCAGGGGGCCGTGGATCCGCAACGGATCGGATTGCTGGGGCATTCGCAAGGCGGAGCGGCAGCCATTCGGGCCGCGGCGTGCTTGAATGGCAATTCTGCGACCTCACTGGACCTTCCCAAGGTCGATGTTCTCGCCGTCGGATTGCTCGCGCCCGCCCTTTGGCAGGTCGAGTCCGACGTTGATGGGGTGGGTGGCGCCGCGTTGGTCATTTACGGAACCAACGACGAACATCCGCTGCAGGTTGGAGATGACCCGCTCGAGGTTTACGGATCACTTGCCCCTCCCAAGCATTTGGTGGTCGTCGAGGGAGCCAACCACTTTGGCTATACCGACGGTATTTGTCTGGCCGATGACGACTATGCCAGCACGGTCGGGGGCTTGGACGGACCTGCGGCACAGCAACTTCAGCAGTTGACGGCGCGGAGAAACATTCGGGCGTTCTTCTCCTCTTATCTGCTCGGCGACTCCGCCCAACTTGACTACCTCGTGCAGGAGAGTGGAGAGCAGTGCGGCCACCCGGGGAATCCCCCGGCCTGCGGAATCCCGAAGCGTCACTTTGAAGACCTCGAGAACTTGGGCGTGAATATCAGGGTATGTTCTTGCGTTCCCTGAGAGGGTTTTTGAACAGCGGAGTGCAGGCAGCCTGCCCGCTCCGCCCGGCAGCTTGACGGGCGGAGCCGGGGGGAGGCTCCATGGGTCAATCACCGTCCCACCCGGACTTGTTCCCCAATTCAATCCATCGGGCAGGTTGCCCGACGGAACAGCCCGGTGGCCTGTGCTGCCGACGAACGTCTTCTCAAACACAATCCAAGGTAAACCAGCAAAGGCCACTCTCGCGGCCAGGCAATCTCCTCATCTGCAACGCGGTGAAGTGTCGAGGCCTGAAGATTTCCTTCGCTCGCCTGTAATAACCGGTTCTCCCTTTCTTCAATTCAGGGTGACGGCGGGAATGCCCCCGTGAGTGCGGGCGGCAAATCCGGAAAAAGGGACGCGGGTGATCGGTACGCAAAACAATCAAACCGTGTGCTTGTGTGCCGCCCGCTCCCGCCGGTCACCGCCGCAAGGCAAGCGACGCAACACCAAATGAATGACTCAAACAAACAGGAAACCAGCTTCATGAAAACATCCATCCTATCCGCTCTCATCGGGAGCCTCGCCATGACCGCCACGCTCAACGCGCAGGTGGTCCCCAACCAGCTCAGTTACCAGGGACACGTGGCTGTGAACGGCAACGGATTCAACACCTCCGGCGATTTCAAGTTCGCTCTTGTGGACAGCTCCGGGACGACCAGTTTATGGAGCAACGATGGCACGGCCACGGGAGAACCCACAAGCTCGGTGCCGATCGACGTTGATCACGGATTCTACTCGGTCCTTTTGGGTGACACGAACCTGCCCAACATGATTCCCATCCCCCCCTCGGTCTTCACCAATCCCGCTGTGCACCTGCGGATCTGGTTTGACGACGGCCAGCACGGATCTCAACTGCTGACTCCAGACCAGGCCATCAGTTCGGTCGGTTACGCCATGATGGCCGAACAGGTGCCCGACGGTTCAATCACCGCGGAAAAGTTTGCCCCGGACTCCATTGGAGAATCCGCCATTGCGGATGGCTCGATCACCGACGCGCATCTGGCGCCAAATTCCGTCAACTCCAGCCATATCATCGATGGAGAGGTCAACACCCAGGACATTGCGAACGACGCCGTGACCACCGCCAAGCTGGATGACAACTCCGTCACCTCGGACAAACTGGCCAACTTCATCGACCTCGGCGACGCTGCGAACAGCGGGTCGCTGGACATCTGGAACGGTTTTACCGGCGTGCGCTCAATCGAGATGGATGGCATCGGCTATCGCATCAGCACATACGGCTCCGACGGTCTGGAACAAACCCGACTTTGGGGCTGGCAACATGGCGAGCTTTGGCTGCACGACAATGAAGATAATGACCGAACCGTGTATCTGACCGCTGGCAATGACGGCGTGCTCGTGCCACAGCTCGAACTCCTCTCCTCCACCGGCCTCGATCGCGCAGAGCTTTTGGCCGAAAACATCGGCGGCAGACTCAATCTCTATGGTTCCCGTGGGCGCGATTCCAACCGCAGCGCCGCCGAAGATTCCGTGTTGAGAGCGGTACTCTACGGCGATGAAGGCAGCGGCGTGGGAGCGCTCAGCCTGCGCAACGCCGCCGGCAGTCCGCGCGCGCGCGTTTACGGCGGTCCACATGGCCGGATGGAGTTGCTCCAGGACGGGGGCGGCACCGGGCTCAGCCTTTCTGGTGGCACCACTGCCGGAAGCCTGTGGCTCTACAACAACGCCGGCCAACCCAACGTCGGCTTGTGGAGCTGGGACAACGAGGAAGGCGTGGTCAGCGTCCGCAACAAGTTCGGCGATGAGACGGTCTATCTCTGGGGTCGCGACTCTGCCGATACGGACGGCGGGCAGATTGGTTTGAAGGAGGCGGACGGCACCGAGACCCTTACGATGTGGGCCTCGGAAGTGGCCGGCAACGGCGCGCAGATCGTGCTTCGCAAGAGCGACGGTACCCCGACGATCACGCTCGATGCCGATCAGGGCGGCGATGGCCGCATTACCACCCAGGTCCTGCAGATCACCGGTGGCAGCGATCTGTCCGAAGGCTTCGAAATCAATGCCGCCGAGGAAGCGGTGCGCGCCGGAATGGTGGTCAGCATCGACCCCGAGAACCCCGGCAAACTCCTTCCCAGCGCCAGCGCTTATGATCGCAACGCCGCGGGTGTCGTGAGCGGCGCGGGTGGCATCAAGCCGGGAATGGTGATGGGCCAGGCCGGCAGCATTGCCGATGGCAAGCACCCGGTGGCGTTGACGGGCCGCGTCTATTGCCTGGTGGATGCCGACTACGGTTCCGTCCGCCCGGGTGACTTGATCACCACTTCCCCCACGCTGGGTCACGGCATGAAGGTCAGCGACCACAATCGTGCGCAGGGCGCGATCATCGGCAAGGCCATGTCGAGTCTGGAATCCGGCAAGGGACTGGTGTTCGTGCTGGTCTCGTTGCAGTAACGGTCCGGTTCATCGTCAAGGATTCACATTCAACGCGAACAAGGTGTGACATGAAAAGGAACTCCTACTGCCGCACGATTGCCCGGGCGACACTAGGGTGCCTGGCCGGCCTGATGCTGGCCGTCCAGGCCACCCAGGCAGTCGAACCGGAAGTCCGGCTGTCGTTCAAGTTCATCCTCAACGACGCGGGAAACCGTCCGGCAACCGGCAACATCAACACGGACGCCGAGATCAACGATCAGGTGGCCCGAGCCAATCAAATCCTCGCCAACTTCATCAGCGAGCTTCGCTTCGAAGCCACTGAGATTCTGGAGGTCGAAGACCAGGCGGATTTCTACCTGTACGATGCCGATGAAGATGACCGGGACGCCATCCGTCTGGTCGCCCAGGCCAACCCGGGGGTCTTTCATTGGCGCAACAACGCGATCAATGTTTACATCACGGGCAGCAGTGACACGGCCATCTCGAAGTTCCCGCCGAACAACGACATCATCATCCTGTGCCAGGGCATCTTTGATACGACCCTCGCGCACGAAGTGGGTCACAGCCTGAATCTGATCCACACGCATGATGGCGACAATTGCGGCGACACGTTGGGTGACGACCCCGACTGGGGCCGGGATGACATCGCGCAGAACGCCTACGGCCTGAATTACAACCAGCTCAACGCCGCCCAAATGGCGGCGGTGGACCGCACCTGGGGCAACCTCATGTCCTATCACGATCCGGACAACCGGAGCGTTCTGACACCCTGCCAGATGAACCGCATGAGCGCTCAGGCTTATTCGGACCGGAACTGGCTTCTGAATCGAATCCCCACCTATGTCCGCTCCGGCGCGCCGACGGTGCCGTTCGTGGACATGGGGTCGTGGGCGTTTCCTTATCCGACAGTTCAGGATGCCATCAACGCCGGAGAGGTTAACAATCGTGTGCTCGTGACGTTGAACGGCACTCACGCGGATCCTTCCAGCGTCATCAGCACTTCCACTGGCATGGTCACGCGCCGCGGGACATCCGTGATTCGAGAGCTCAAGCCAGCCTACACGCTCCCTTACAACGTCGAGGATTCGGCCAATCCTGCCGTGCGCAACGCAGTGGTGCTCGCCCAGCAACTCTCCAAGCAGGGAGACAGCGAAGCCGCGCTGACTGCGCTTCAGGAAGCGGCCGGCGCCGCCAGTGGACGCGAGCGGATCGCGCTCCAACTCGAGGTCGGTCAGCGCCTGGAGGCGATGGAGCGCTTCATCGAAGCGGAGACGTTCTTCACGAAAGTTGCCCAAGAAACAGAACAGCCAGCGCTGAGGACAAAAGTCCAGAGGAAGGCCGGCGCCATGCAGGTGAGGGAGCAGCAACGGCTGAACCGCCTCCAGCAGCCGGATGCGAACAACGGGAGAAACCTGGAGGAAGACCAATAATCGACCAGCACTGTTCTCGTAAACCACGAACAATCGCCGGGGAGGGAATGAGGGTGGGCCGGTCCAGGGCCGGCCCGCCGCTCCCGGCGGAAACGAAGTCCAAAACAATCAACACATAATCTCACTATGAAAACATTCATCCTCGTTACCCTTCTAGGCCTGACCGCACTTCACGCGCAGGCGCAATCCACCTCTGAATGGTCCGCGTTCGACAGCGGACACGCCACACAAAGCACGGGCGCAGTGACTCATTCAGGAGTTTTCAGCGGATGGTCCGGCCAGCCTATGAGCAGCGTCAATTACACAAACCAGCAGGGATATCCCTCGCTGCCCATGCCCGTACAGACGCCGGGCGCGCCGGTGCTGACCATCACGCTGGTCGGGCAAAACGCCCGCGTCGCCTGGCCGGCCTCCGCCACGGAATTCACGCTGCAAGAAACCGCCGCCATCGGCACCGGCGCGTCCTGGAGCAGCGTGCCCGGACCGTATCAGGAGAACGGCGGCGAACGCTTCATCCTCGTGCCGGCTTCGCAGGCCATCCGCTTTTACCGTTTGATGGCGCCTTAGGGTCCGTGGCCCGTGGGCGACAGTCCGTGGTCCATCGTTTGGCGCAAGGAGCCGGGCGGTTGTCCGGCTCCCAACACGCCAAGTCTTTTGCAGGCGTCGATCGGACATCCGATGCAACGCATTTCCATGATGCCGGTTACCGTCTTTTGATTGATGAAGCCCCGCGTCCAGAACAGCCCGGCGATTTTTCTTGTCTCCGTTCCGATTCAGGTGGCCAATGGAACCCTGCCCTGAAGAACGTGCATTGAAAATCGATCCCTGTTATGGGAGCGCGGCCTTCAGGCGCTTCGACGTTTCAGGCAATCTGGACGATCAAGCGGCCTGAAAGCCGTGATCCGCCGATTCAGCGTTATTGAACATGCTCCAAGCCGCGCACCGCTGCATCAATTGAAAACACAGCCATGGTCAAAATACCCATCCTCCGCTGGGGCGAACCCTACGAAAGCCTCGAACTCGACGACGTCGTTCACTTCGTCACCGGCGAAACCCTCGCCAAAGTAAGCAAAGCCAACCCGGGCCTCCTCGCCAAGGACATGAAAAAGGCGCACCGCGCCCGGGAGGTGCTGCTCGACATCCCCATCCGCGAGTTGATCCAGTTGATGAAGAAGGCGGCCGATCTCTACAAGGATGCCACGCTGACCATGGGCGACGGACGGCAGTCCCCGGACGATTTCGCCCGGCATCAGTCGGCCTCGACCGGGCTCCCCGAACACATGTGCAAGGCGAACATGGCCAAAAACCATTTCGTCCTCTCGAACATGGATCGCATCCTCGACTGCCTGACCCGCGGCCTGGATCCGGAAATTCTCACGCGCGGATACGGCATGGAGTCGCGCGGAGTGATCGTCAGTTACCAGGCGCAATCCCCGGTGCTCGGTCTCGTCCTCCCCTCCAATTCCCCCGGCGTCCACACGCTCTGGCTCCCCGTCATCCCCATGCAGGTCGGCCTGGTCCTCAAACCGGGCCCCCAGGAACCCTGGACACCCTACCGAATGGCGGCCGCCTTCCTCGAAGCCGGCGTGCCGCCCGAGGCCATCAGCGTGTATCCCGGTGGCGGTGAGATGGGCGCCGAGGTCGTCAACCGTTGCCCCCGCGTGAAAATCTTCGGCAGCACCGAGACGGTTCAACGCTACCACGGCAATCCCTCCGTGCAGGTGCATGGTCCCGGCTTCAGCAAAATACTGCTCGGCGACGACGTTGTGGACGACTGGGAGAAACACATCGACCTGATGGTGGAGAGTGTTTACCTGAACAGCGGCCGGGGATGCATCAACTGCTCGGGAATCTGGGCGTCGCGTCACACACAAGAGATCGCCCTCGCGCTGGCGGAGCGGCTCGGCCCCATCGAGGTGAAACCGCCCGATGATCCCGCAGCCACCCTGGCGGCTTTCACCGTGCCGGGCCAGGCCCAGGCCATCCATGCCTCCATTCTCGAGAAGGCGAAGGAGGACGGCGTGACCGACATGACGGAGAAGTTTGGTGCGCGGCTCGTCGAACACGAGCGTTGCGCCTACCTCCGCCCGTGGGTGCTCCATTGTGATTCCCCGGAACGCAAAATGGCCCAGTCCGAATACATGTTCCCCTACGTCACCGTCGTGCAATGCCCGCGGGAGGACATGATCGCCAAAATCGGCCCCACGCTCGTGTGCACCGCCATCACGAACGACCCCGCCTGGGAACGACAGTTGATCGACGCGACAAACATCGACCGCCTCAACATCGGCCCGATCCCGACGATCAAGCTCGACTGGCTCCAACCGCACGAGGGGAACATTGTGGATTTCCTGTTTCGTGCCCGCGCATTCCAGACTCCCCCGGAGCGATTGAAACAGTGACCCGCAAGGCCTGCCGAAAGCGAAATGTCACTGGACACAGGGTTGGCAGGTTCCGTAGCGTTCAAGGCTCAAGCTGTTGATTCTTTGATGCGGGCCATCACCCTGTTATGAAACCGTGCTTCCCGATGGACAAACGATTTCCCAAGCCAGGAGGTCGCCGGCTTCTCGCAGCCGTGTGCCTGCTGAGCCTGGCGTTCACGGCCGAAGCCGCTTCGGGGAGAGACAGCCTGTTGCAGGCGGATTTCCCTTACCAGAAGGCCGCCATCGGCGCCAATTTCCCCGCGAATAACATTGCCTACAAGGGCATCGCCATTCGGTTGGACCACGAGGCGGCGGTGTGTTTCGACACGGATCTGCTGCGCATGAGCGCCGGATGGACAGGCGGCTTCATTTCGACGCGGGGCGTCACGTTCGACGGCGCGCACGGGACGCATCCGGGGATCGTCGGCTTGCAGCGTTTTGGCAACCGGCAGGTGCCCGGTTGGGCGAATGCCGACGGCGAATTCACTGATCCACGGACCGAGCCCTTCGGTCCCATTCCGGACGCGTGGGGCCAGTGGCGCGGCTTGTACGTCCACGGGGAGCAAGTGGTCCTCGCCTATACCGTGCTGAAGACGGACGTGTATGAGCGCCCTTCCGCCGTTTCGGTGGGCGGACAGACCGCCATCGTCCGCACCTTTCAACTGGAGAGCCCGGCCACGTTTGGGATCTTCGGAAAAAAGACCCGGAGTCCGTTGACCCTGCTGGTCTGCGGTGTGGAGGGCGCCGAGGCCAGACGAGAGAACGGCAAGCTCCATCTCACCGGCGCGGCGGAATTCGTCACGTCCGTCGGATTGATCAAT
>DATKEE010000401.1:0-4231 GCA_035544555.1 Candidatus Methylomirabilota bacterium | reverse complement strand
GGCGTGTTGTTTCGCAAGGCGTTTGTGTCCGCGCCGAGTTGCACGCCGTGTCGCAGCGCGCTGCTGAGCGGCCAGCATTTCTGGCGTACCGGCCGGGCGGCGATCCTGCGCGGCGCGGTGTGGGACGGCAGCCAACCTGCCTTCCCGTTGCTGCTGCGGGAGGCGGGGTATCATCTGGGCAAAAGTTACAAGGTGTGGAGTCCAGGCCGGCCAAACGACGCGCCATTCGGCGGCCAACAACACGCCTATGAATCCGCGGGCCGGCGGTTCAATCAGTTTTCGCAGAACGTCGCCCGCATGGTCGCGGAGGGCAAATCCGTCGCGGAAGCAAAAGCAGAATTATACGACGAGGTGCGGAAAAACTTCGACGCATTTCTCGACGACCGCCAGCCTGGCCAACCTTTTTTCTACTGGTTCGGCCCGGTCAACGTGCATCGCAAATGGATCAAAGGTTCGGGCAGGGAGTTGTGGGGACTCGATCCCGAAGGGTTGCGGGGCAAAATGCCGCCGTATCTCCCGGACTCACCCGAAGTGCGCGAGGATCTGGCGGATTACTTTGGTGAAGTCATGGCGTTCGATCACGCGCTCGGACTCCTGCTCGCGAAACTCGAAGCCATTGGCGAACTGGACAACACGCTCGTCGTGGTGAGCGGCGATCACGGAGCGCCGGGATTTCCTTACGGCAAGTGCAATCTCTACGACTTCGGCAGCGCGGTGCCGCTCGCAATCCGCTGGGCCGGCGCGAATGGCGGTCGCGTGGTGGACGACCTCGTCAGCCTCACCGACTTTGCGCCGACGTTTCTGGAACTGGGCGGCGCGCCGGTGCCGGAAGCGATGACCGGCCGCAGTCTGGCGAATTTGTTGAAGTCCGGGCGCGCCGGTCGCGTTGAGCCGGAGCGCGACGCCGTATTCATCGGGCGCGAACGGCACGTCGAGAACGCCCGCGACGGTTTTCTCCCTTACCCGCAGCGCGCGATTCGCACCCACGACTTTCTCTACATCGTCAACTTCCGACCCGATCGTTGGCCGCTGGGCGAGCCGTACCGGCTTGACGGCCCGAACCCGCCCACGGTCGCCGAACTCACCGAAGACACCCGCGCGACGTTGCCGGATGAAGACAGCGGCCCGACGAAGGCCTGGCTGGTGACGCACCGCGATGATCCCCGGTGGCGGCCGTACTTCGAGCGCGCCTACGGCAAACGTCCGCGCGAGGAGCTGTACGACCTCGCGCGCGATCCGCACCAGATGCGCAACGTGGCCGCCGATCCCGACTACGCGGCGGTGCGCGCCCGGCTCGAAGAACGGTTGCTTGGCGAACTGCGCGGCACCGGTGATCCACGCATGGTGGACGACGGGCGCTTCTTCGAGAACCCGCCGTTGGCCGGACCGCCCGAGAACTTCAGCGGCCAGACTCCGGCGGAACTGCGACGCGGACCCGTCACCAACTAAGCGTTTCCAGGCTGTTTCGAGCATGAGAATCATCCCATTTCCCAGAGAAATCCGGTCGCTGGGTTGGGGCGGACCTCCTCTCCATGAACCTGCCTTTGGTAGCTGGAGACTGTCACGGGACACCGGCAACGCCATACCGTCGATGACACGCTGAACCATCTGTTGCACGTCGATGTCGGCGATCTCAGCGGCCGGGGCATGGCCGGGACGTGGTGGCCGACGGCTTCGACACCCGGCATGTTTATTGGTACAGCTTTTCCGAAGGTTGGAAACGCCACGCCCTGCCGTTGCCCGCGCTCGACGGCGAACTGTCGGACCGGGTCTGGAACGTGAAGACCACCCGTTTCGGCGGCGCGCGTGATGGCATCCTCGCGGCGGTGACACGCGGACGGAAGGGCGCGCTGCTCCACTTCGAGTTCACCGGCGAACGTCACGAGCCGAACCTGCTCCGGCGCGTCGATTACGATCATCCGATGGACGACCGCATCCTCCTGCACGATCTGGACGGCGACGGGCTGGAGGAGGCGTTCATTCCGGACTCCGGCACCGGCCAGAGCCGCTTCGTCTGGATCAAGTTCCGGTGGGGACGATGAGTCGGAGGGGATCCACGCCCGGCAGCCACATTCCGGGGTTCTCCGGCGCGTAACCACGGTGTAGTCTCCGCCCCATGAAACCAGTCCTGGCTTTGTTGCTCGCTTTCCTCGGAAACATTGGGTGGCTGCCCGCGCAGCCGGCCCCGCGGCCGAACATCGTGGTGATCCTCGCGGACGACCTGGGCTGGTCCGACATCGGCAGTTACGGCGGCGAGATTGAAACCCCGCACCTCGACGCCCTCGCCCGGGACGGCCTGCGCTTCACCCAGTTCTACAACGCCGCCCGCTGCTGCCCCACGCGCGCGGCGCTGCTCACCGGGCTTTATCCGCATCAAGCCGGCATCGGACACATGGCGGGCAACGACGGCCTCCCGTCGTATCAGGGTTTCCTCAACGACCGTTGTGTCACGCTGGCCGAGGCGCTCCAGCCCGCCGGCTACACCACGTTGATGACCGGCAAATGGCACGTTGGCTCCGCGCCGGGCCGATGGCCGCTGGACCGCGGCTTCGACCGTTACTGGGGCCCGCCCTCGGGCGGCGGAGTTTATTTCAAGGACGCCTTGCTGGTGCGGACCAACGTTTTTTTCGTCCACGGCGCGGAACGGATCGAGCCGCCGGATGACCTGTATGTGACCGACACCTTCACCGACCACGCGCTGGACTTCATCGAGGAGGCGGTCACGCGCACCCGTAAACCGTTCTTCCTGTATCTCGCGCACATCGCGCCGCACTGGCCGTTGCAGGCCAAACCGGCGGACATCGCCAAATACGCCGGCCGTTACGACATCGGCTGGGACGAGGTGCGCGCCCGGCGGTTCGCGCGGCAGAAGGAAATGGGGCTGGTGCCGGGCGACGCGAAGCTCAGCCCGCGCGATCCGCAGGCGAAGCCGTGGCGGGAACTGCCCGAAGCGCAACGCCGGGAACGGGCGCACCGGATGGAGATTTACGCGGCGCAGGTGGATTCCATCGACCAGAACGTCGGGCGGCTCGTCGAGAAGCTGAAGGCGCTGAGCCAGTTCCACAACACCTTGATCCTCTTCCTCTCCGACAACGGCTGCTCGGCCGAGGGCGGTCCCGGCGGGTTCAGCCGCGGCCGCGAGGGAGCGGCCATCGGCACCGCCCTTTCCTACGCCAGCGCGGGACTTGAATGGGCCAACGCCTCCGACACGCCCTTCCGCAAGTTCAAGATGGACACCCACGAGGGGGGCATCGCCACGCCGCTCATCGCGCACTGGCCGGCCGGCATCGCGGCGCGCGGCGAACTGCGGCATCAACCCGGCCACGTCATTGACCTCATGCCCACGCTGCTCGACGTGGCGGGCGCGACGCATCCCAAGGAGCGCGACGGCCGGGCGCTGCCGCGTTTGGAAGGCGTGAGTCTGAAATCGCATCTGGTCTCCGCGTCTCCCCTCTCCGCCTCTCCACGCACTCTCTTCTGGGAGCACGAAGGCAACAAAGCCGTGCGCCAGGGCGACTGGAAGGCCGTCGCCCCGCGCGGCGGCGGGTGGGAACTCTACCATCTGCCGGGTGACCGCACCGAATCGCGCGACCTCGCCGTTCAACACCCGGACAAGACCCGCGAACTGGCCGCGCTCTGGCAGACCTGGGCGGAACGCTGCGGTGTGTGGGAATGGGACGACTTGCAGAAGCATCGGCAGACCCGCACCCGCGCCCGCAACCGTCCGTGAGGCGGGCCGGCAACGCCGTGAACAGCGCAAACCCGACTCCATTTTATTTGCGGGTTTTCCCGGGCGGACGATCCGCCTACACTTCGACGCATGAAGCCCCTCCTCCTCCTCGCGCTGGCCGGGGTCGGTCTGCTCTGGGCGGTGCCGATCGTGGCCGCCACGCCGCCCAACATCGTCTTCCTCATCGCCGATGATCTGGGCTACGGCGAACCGGGTTCGTACGGCGGCACCGAGATTCCCACGCCCCATCTCGACCGGTTGGCGCGAGAGGGCGTGCGCTTCACCGACGCCTACGTCACCGCGCCGTATTGCGCGGCGTCACGGGCGGCGTTGCTGACGGGGCGTTACCAGACGCGGTTTGGTTTTGAGTTCAATCCCGTCGGCGCCGCCAATCTCGATCCCGCCAACGGCCTGCCGACGAACGAACGCACGCTGGCGGATCACCTGCGGGAGGCCGGTTACGCCACCGCGCTCATCGGCAAGTGGCACCTCGGCGGCACC
>DATKEE010000400.1:0-3431 GCA_035544555.1 Candidatus Methylomirabilota bacterium | reverse complement strand
TGGCGGGAGCGCCGCCTGGCCTTGGGCGAGGCGCGAGGAGGGCGCATCCCCTTTATGGGGCTGTGCCCGACGAGCAACGACGCCCAAGGCCAGGCGCCGCCCCGCCCCGGAGGGCTGGGGTGATTTTGGCTTCTGGCCTCGTTGCTCCTCAGTCACAGAGCGAAGGCTATGCTCCTTCGTCGCGCCTCGCCAGAAGCCAAAATCCCCTCCAGCAAAACCCGAAGTTATTTCTGAACGGACCCTTAGGGTTCCCCGCCGATCAATTCCCGTCGGAGCTCCGGCGTCATCGGCCGATTGTCCTCCGGCGGATTCAGGATGTACCAGACCATGTTCCGGAAATCGTCATCCGGTATCTGCTCCAATCCCTCCGGCATGACGGAAAACTCGCTCACCTGCATTCGCTCGATGTCGCTCTTCGCGATGACCTCCTCGCTCGGACCCGCCATCAACAACTTGACCCGGCTGTCGGTCTCCTCCACCAGCCGGCCTCCTGTCACACGCCCATCCTTCGTCTCCACCTCCACGTGTTCGTAGCCTTTTCCGATGATCTGGTTCGGATCGATGATGTTTGCCAGCAGCGCGTCCAGTGAGGACCGGCCCACCCCGGTCAGATCGGGCCCCACCTCGCCCCCATCGTCGTGAAGTTTATGGCAGACCAGGCAGGCCTGACGGGCCACCTCGCGTCCCGCCTCGAGATCCGGTTCTCCCGAAAGCACCACCTTCCGTTTCTCGGCGATCAGTTTCAATTTGTCCGCATCCGCGTCGCGAACCCGCCCGAACACCTGACTCGCGCGCTTGGCCAACATCCCATAGTCCGCGTCCGACCGGACCAGGGCGCGCACCGCGGTGGCGGGAACATCGCCCGCCGCGATCTTCTCCTGTTCAATTGCGGAGAGAAAACTCGATGCCCAGCGCGGACGGGACACAAGGACGGCGGCAGCCTCCTGACGCGCGCGGGGCGTGAACCGCTTCCACGGCTCGATCAACGCCGGGGCCACGGCGTCCCCGCCAATCTCCCCCAGGGTCTGGATGGCGTCGATGGCCAGTCCCGAGTCAGGTTCCCGCGCCACAAGCTGAAGCAGTGTGTCGCGCGCCGCCTCGTTCTTTTGCTCGCGAATCGCCCGGATGGCGTTTCGCCGCTCCGACGCCGGTGCCGCGGCATCCAGCACCAGGGCGAAACTTGATTTCACCGCGGCTTCATTGCCCCAGAGGGTGCCCAGTTGCCGGGCGAGCCGGCTGATCCCCGCGTCCGGATGCTCAATCCATCGCCCGACCATCGCTTCAGGATCGGTCGCGGGAAGCACCGCCCGCCCTTTCTGTCCCTCGATCAAACCCTCCAGCGCCGCGGCGGCGAACGCCGGACTCGTTCCCGCCGTCCGCTCGATGAAATCCATCGCCAGATCGATGCGCGCGCCCTCCCCCGTGTCGCACAACCGCCGCATGACCTTGCGCATCAGGGTTCCTGTCAGGGGCATCCCGTCCGCGCCGTTCTCCGCCAGCCAGTCCAGCGACTCTTCCGTATTCCGCATCACCAATGGCTCGGCCGCCATCCAGACCAGGAATGGAAGCACCGGATCCTCGCCGCTTCGGGAGGCCATCACCACGATTCCCAACAACTGCCCCACCGGCAATCCGTCATACTCGGGCGGCAGGGGCGTGTTCACCGTCAGCGAACCCGACACGTATTGTCGCAACGCCGTCGTCACCGCCAGCCGCACGCCGGGATCGTTGTCCGACGCCAGCCGCTCGAGCCTGGCGCCCGCCGCCGCCGTCAAGGCGCGTCGTTCTCCCGTCAACCGCGCCACCCACGCGCGCACCGGCGCCTCGGCATCCGAGGCGTGCCGGTCCAACGTCGCTTCATCCAGCAACCCGCAGGCATGCAGCGTCCATAACGCGAACAGCCGTCCGTCCAGACTGCCGGCCGAATCCAGCAGAGTCTCCAACTCAGCGCGCACCGGCGCGCCACCCCGCTCCGTCAACAACCGCTGCGCCTGCTTCCGATGCCAGATGTTCGGATGCTCGAGCAGGGATACCAGTTCGGAATCCTCCAGCTTCGCCAGATCCATCGCCGGATCCGGACGGCTCGGCACCGGCTTGTCCGGCTGGCCTCCCGTGTAAACCACGCGCCACACGCGCCCGTATTCGCGATCCACCCCCTCGGGATCCGCGCGGGCATTCTGGTAGCACGGATAACGGTCATACCAGTCCGCGATCCAGACCGCCCCGTCCGGCCCCACTTGTTGAACCACCGGTCGAAACCAGCCGTCCTCGGTCCGCAGAAAATCCCGCTCGAACGACGCCTTGAACGACGATCCGTCCGGTGTCAACCGGTCCTGATGGACGGCATTGTCATGAATGTTCCCCATCAGAATCGTGTCCCGGTGCGCCGCGGGATACTGATCCCCCAGATACACCTGCACCCCGCAATACGCCGCCATGTGATGCCGGTGATCCACAATCGAGGGAAGCAGTTCGTAGGCGTAGGGAAAGGCGGGCGTCCCGGCCTGCCGCGCGTAAATGCCACCCGGCGCCATGTGGAACAAATGATCAATCACACACGCGCTGACGAACGCGTTGCCGTGCCGGTCGAAATCGACGCCCCACGGATTGCTCGTCCCGTCCGCGAACACCTCGAACCGCTTCGTGCGCGGATGCCACCGCGCCAGCGCCGCGTTCATCGCCACACCATCGTCGTCCGGATCATCGGGATTCCTCACCGTCGAATACGTGAACACGCCGTGGGTCATGTAAAGATGCCCGTCCGGGCCCCAGTTGAAACCGTTCAACAACTCGTGCCGGTCCTCCAGCCCGAATCCCGTCATCACGACTTCCCGCGTATCCGCGCGATCATCGCCCGTCGTGTCCTTCAAGTGCAACAAATGCGGTGCCTGCCCCACGTAGGCGCCGCCGTCCCCCAGCAACAGCCCCGTCGCCAGATTCAATCCATCCGCCCACACATGCACCTTGTCCGCGCGCCCATCCGCGTCGGTGTCCTCGAGAATCTTGATCCGATCCCGCGGCTGCCGACCTTCCTCGGCCCCCATGGGGTATTCGTAAAGCTCCAGCACCCAGAGACGGCCGCGCGCATCCCACGACATCGCCACCGGATTCACCACCTCCGGTTCGGTCGCAAACAGGCGCACCTCGAATCCTTCGGGCACCTCGAAACGCTTCCGTGCCTCCTCAGGCGTCAACGGATCCGTCGTCGCGGGGGCATGCTGTCCGCCGACCTGCCTGCCGGATGGCTGGTTCGTATAGATGGGAAAATCAAACTGCCTCCCCTCGATGGCCGCCGCGTCAACGACGCACGGAACAGGAAGCAGGCAAACACAAAGGAACGAAACGGTTTTCATGGGTGACGAGGGAGGATTAAGGAAGCCCCACCATGGCAGGTCAACCCTTTTGATTCCCAAAGGGGTCAGTCCTAAACA
>DATKEE010000399.1:0-4036 GCA_035544555.1 Candidatus Methylomirabilota bacterium | reverse complement strand
GCGAATAGCGCTGAATCATGGCGGGTCTTGTAGTCGGCGCGGCAGACCGTGTCGAGAGTTTCAATCAGCGACAGCGGGGAAGGGGTGAAGGCGGAGAGATTTCCGGCGAGGCATGGGAAGCGCGTTCTCCGGGAGAAGCTTCACCTACTGGGTCCCATGCGGGCGCGGGCCGCCTCGAGAATGTGGCGTTCGCGTTCGGTAAGACTGTGGATTCCGTGGGCGCTGATTTTGTCGAGGATGGGATCGACCTCCCGGCTGATGAATTCCGCGGGGGGAAGATCCTGGGGCGGAGCGGGCCGGGAGCGGCGGAGGAAGGCTGTGCCGGGAGAGCGGGTGACGACGGCTTCCCGGCGACGGGGTCTTGCGGGGAACCAGTTCGGGAGACCGCCGTGAGCGAAGTGTCGGACGTAGAGGACGCCGCCGAGAATGCCGCCCATATGGGCGGCATGGGCGATGTTGCCCGCGGGGATGAGGATGCCGAACAGGGAAATGCCGATGGCAATCCACAGGAGGGTGCGGGCGCGGAAGGAGACCGGGAGCACGAAGAAGAGGAGCAGGGTGAGATGGCGCTGGGGAAACAGGGTGGCGAAGGCGGCCACCAGGCCGGCGGCACCGGCGGACGCGCCGATCACGTGGACATCGAAGTAACGGGAGACAAAGGCCAGCAACACCTGGAGCACACCGCCCAGCACGCCGCTGGCGAGGTAGAGGGTGAGGAAGCCCTTGCGGCCGAGCGTCATTTCCATCTCCCGGCCGATGAAAAAGATCACCAGCATGTTGACGAGGATGTGCAGAAAACCTCCGTGGAGGAATTGGAAGGTGACGAACTGCCAGAGGAAACCGCTGAGCACACCCTCCCTGCTGAGGGCGAAGAGATGCACAAGTATTATCGCCTGCTCCCTGGCATACATCGCCATCGCCTCTTGCACCACGAAGACGGCCACATTGATTGCGATGATCACGTACACGAGCGGCCATTGCCTCGTCGGCGGCTGGCTGCGCATGTAGTGACGGTCGTCAAGCATGGTGCAGGGAAGTTAGACGTTGGCAGGTCAAACCGCAACGGACGAGTTTCCGCGTGACGAGTTTCCGCAAACGCGCCGCGGCGTGTGATGTTCGGTGGCTGGAAAAAGATGGCGATACTCGAAGAATGGATGAGGAATGCGATTCGGACGCCCTGTCCGCAGATGAAAAAATCAGAGCGTCGTTACCTCCGCTGCTACGGGAAGGAATGGGGCTCATGCCGGCACAGACACGCAAATCTCCAATCCCGCTGAGGGTCATCGACCCTGTCTGAGAGCAGGCTGGCACTGTGAATTCTGGATTTCAATGCCCCGGGAATGGAGGGGTCGGGTTGCGGACGACTGCGGGCTTCCGACGACCAGGGCCCGGGCTGCGGGGCGCCTGGCGATCAGGGGATCGAGTCCGGCAACGCCATCGATGAGCAAGGCGGTGGACAGCGCGTCGGTCACCATTGCTTCCGGAAGGGCGACAGCGGCAAGTTCAGCCCGGGCCGCCGGTTGGCCGGTGCGGGGATCCAGGACATGACCGAAGCGACGGTCGCCGGATTGAAAGGATTTTCCCCAGACGGCGGACACGGAAAGGGCCTCGTCACGGAGGGGGATCACGGCCAGGGGGAGGGTCGATGCTTGCGCGGAATCCGGAGGCGGGTCCACGGCGATCTTCCAGGGTTCCCGGTCGTCCGGCTGGCCGATGGCGACGACGGTGCTGGTGCCGCCATGGAGGAGCGCGCGGTTGGTCCCCGAGTCTTTGAGCACCCGGGCGGCCTGGTCCAGCGCGTAGCCTTTGCCGATGGAACCGAGGTCGATCATCACGCCGTCGGTGTCGAATCGGACGGTGAACGATTCCGCATCCAGGTGGACATGGTGCATGCCGACGCGCGCGCGGGCCTCATTGATTTCGGAGGGATCGGGCAACCGACCGCTTCCGCCGATGAATCCCCAGCAACGGAGCAGGGGGGCGATGGTGATGTCAAACGCGCCCCCGGTCTCGAGGGCAAGAGCGGCGGACAGTTGGAGGAGGGCGAAGACTTCCGGCGAGACGCGGACGGGTTCGCGCGAGGCGCGGGCATTGATGTGAGCGATTTCGCTGGTGGGGCGATGGAAACTGAGCGCCGCTTCGATTCGTTCGATTTCGTCCAGGGCCTCTTCACCCGCCGCCCTGAGTTTCACGGAGTCATCGCCGGGCAGGACGATCTCGAACCGGGTCGCCATGGCGTTGCGGGCGAGGGTGAGCGCATTGGAACTGGAGGGGGGCATGGGGAGGGAGCGCGTGGGAAATGACGCGTGTCAGGGCCAGGGGTCCCCCGGAGGTTTGGGTTGCGCTGCGGGTCGCCGGTGCGGGGAGTATGGGCGGGGGGAAAAGGCAACGGCGGAGGAAGTCCTCCGCCGTTGCGTGATGATCGAATTGCGGGGGCTCAGGAGAGTTCCAGCGTGCCGTAGGTCAGTGGCTGGACTTCCTTGCCATCGGCCGTGGTGATCTTGCGGGTCTTCTCGTCGAACAGGCACATGACGTTGAGCCGGTCGGAGATTTCCGCCAGGGAGATGAGGGTCTGCACCTTGACGGCGAGGTCGATGCCGGCGTTGGGCTGCTTGTTCTCGCGGATGCTTTGGAACCAGTTGGCCTCGTGGACCGGAACGCTCTCGCCGGGGCTGATGTTGTCAATGCGCTCGGGATCGATTTCGTCGGTGAACGACCGTTCGGGGCGCAGTTCGACGCGGTTACCGCTGAGCGTGATGGAGGCCTTGTGGCCGCGGATCATGTCGGTGACGCCCTGTTCATTGATGGTGGCGCTGGTGACCCAGGCGGTCAGGCCGCTGGGGAACTCGGCGATCAACTGGACGATTTCATCGACGTCGCGTTCGTAGGTGTTGGGCGTATTGCGGTCGGTGCCCACCTTTTTGTTGCCGACACTTGCGACGCGCGACGGGAACTCGGGGTTGCCGGTGGCGAGCATGAGCGGGTGGAGGCGATGGGGAATGAGGTCGCCCAGGAGCCCGGCGCAATAAGGATAGTATTTGCGCCAGCGGAAGTAGTGGTCGGCGTTGAAGGGGACCTTTTTGTGGATGGGGCCGAGCCATTGCTGCCAGTCCAGTGTGGCGGCGGTGGCATCCGGATCGATCCCGTAGTTCCACTCGCCGTTTGGGTTGTTGCGCATGTAGGAGCCCTGGAAATGCACGAGTTGACCGGTCTTGCCCGACTTGATGAGTTCGGCGGCCACGTGGTATTTCCGGTCCGAGGAACCCTGGGAACCGACGGTAAGGATCTTGCCGGTCTTCTTGACCGCGTCATAGATTTCGAAGGCCTCCATCAGGTAGCGCGTCATGGGTTTCTCCACATAGACGTGCTTGCCCGAGTTCATGGCATCGACCGCGCACTTGGTGTGCCAGTGATCGACGGTGGAGATGGTGACGGCGTCGATGTCGTTTCGTTCAAGGAGCTTTCGGTAGTCGTCGTAGCCCTGGCAATTGCCGCCGATGGTGTTTTTGGCGCCTTCGATGCGTTTGGTCCAGACGTCATTGACGGCGGCGAGGGCGATGTTGTTTTGCTGGGCGTGTTCCTTCTGAGCCCGGACGTGCGCCATGCCCTGGCCGCCGACGCCGATGAAGCCGACGACGAGGCGGTTATTGGCGCCCGCGACATTGGCGGAGGGCGCTTGATTTTGTCCGTAAACGGGGGTTTTGAAGAGGCCCGCGGTGGCCGCGACGGCGGAGGCGGCGGTGGCCTTTTTCAGGAATTTCCGGCGCGATTCTCCGCCGGCCGTGGGGGGAACATTGGAGTGGGTCATAATGCGGTGTTTACATGGTTACGAGGTGAACTGGCCAACACTATCGCAAAGCCGATGCGGGTCAACCACGAAGAAGCAGACGACGCGATTGAGGCGGGCATTCAGAGCCTGTTTTAAAAATGGAAGGGGTCCTGCGGCGAGGGATTTTGGCCGGGGCCAAGGCGGCGAGACCGGAGCATCCCCTCTGCGGGCTGTGACGGTTGAGCCAACGCGGGACCCGGGCAAAAG
>DATKEE010000398.1:0-16393 GCA_035544555.1 Candidatus Methylomirabilota bacterium | reverse complement strand
GGATGTCAGTGGCGACCTTCAGATCACGGGCTCCACGACCGAACGCCAGGTGGCCTACGACGGCCTGGAGGCGAACACCATTTACGAGGTGGAAATCAGCGTCACCAATGTGACCGGAAACCGGACGCTCACCCTCGCCTTCGACACATTCCTTGAAAGCGAAAGTCTCGTGATCGAGGCCGAAGACTACAACTTCGCTGATGATTCGGTTTGCGAGATCGATGGCACGCGCAATCCCGAGCCGACCAGCGGTGGTCACTTTGTCGATAATCCCATCCCGTCGGACTTTGACGGTGTTTACGTCAATCAGGGTCCGAACAGCTACGTGGACAATGTGGGCGTTCCCGGCGTGGATTTCTCCGACACCATGACCACCGCCGGCGTTCAGGCCAACAACGCCTATCGCTACTGCGACCCGGTTGGCACGCAGGCCACCACGGACGTTCTCCGCCAGAAATACATCGACGCCGGAGTGCGCGACTTTCACGTCCATCTAATTCAGCCCGACGAATGGCTGAACTACACCCGCACCTTCCCCGCCGAGGGTCTCTATCGCGTCTTCCTGCGCGCCTCGACCACGGCCGACCAGATCGTGCGCATGGACCGCGTCTCGGGCGACACCTCGGGAACCACTCAAACCACCGCGGCCATTGGCAACTTCGTCCTCACCGCCGGTGGCGGCTTCAAATACACCCAGTTGACCGATCTGACCGGCAACCCTCTGATCGTGTCCATGTCCGGCGTCGAAACCGTCCGCCTCACCGCGCTGAGCGCCAACAACAACCTCAATCTCAATTACGTGATATTCGTGCCCGCCGACGCCTCGGAAGTGCCGCCGGGCGTGCTGGCGGTTTCTCCGGCCGATGGCGAAAGCAATGTGCCGGCGGACGCCACGATCGAGGTCCAGTTACAGGACGGCTTCAACCCGCTCGACCTCGCCGCCATCGCCCTGTTCGTCAATAACACCGATGTCACCGCCCAGGCCACCATCAGCGCCACCGCCGGCGGGGCGACCGTCAGCTACACCGCCGGCAGCCTGCCGGAACTGGACAACACCGCGCGCGTGGAGTTCAACGACGATGCAAACAGCGGTCCCTACAGCTTTGAATGGAGCTTCAGCGTCCGTCCCGACCTGGGCACCGGCAACCGGCTGGTCGGCTTCTGGGATTTCAACGACGCCAGCGTGGCCGAAGTGGCGGCCGATCAGGTGAACGGCTTTGTCGGCGACGTGCTCGGCGGAGCGGCCTACACTGCGGATGCCGGCGGCCATTACGGCTGGCCGGGCGACCGGGGCATGGACTTCGGCACCACCGCCGGCGGCCAGCGGGTCAGCGTCACGGACATCGCGCCCTATCTGAACGCCGCGGCGGTGGACGATGAGTTGACCGTCTCGCTGTGGCTGAAGTGGAACGTGCCCATTGCCAACAGCTCGGCTTTCTGGATGGTGGCCCCGTCGGCGGGCAGCAACTCGCGCGGTTTCCAGGCCCACGTGCCCTGGGGGGATGGCAACATCGTGTTCGACACCGCCGGCTGCTGCGATGCCGCAACCCAGCGGATAGCGGCCAATATCAGCACCCTGCCGGACTTCAACTGGCAGGAGTGGCACCACTATGCCTTCGTCAAGAATGGCAGCGTCAAACAGATCTGGATCGACGGCGTGCTCTTTCTGGAGGGCACCAGCACCAATCCGCTGCCGACCGACTTCATCGAGATGATCATCGGCGCCGAAACCCCAGCTGCGAACAGCATCCGCGCGGTCATCGACGACTTTGCGGTCTTTGCCAGCCCGTTATCGCAGGCGCTGATCGAACAACTGGCCGCTGGCGCCTCGCCGGTGGACTTCCAGATCCCCGAGCCGCCACCGGCCTACGTCGCCGGCGTGAGTCCGGCGCCCGACGCCACCGGCGTGGTGCAGGGCACCGCGATCGAGGTCTCCCTGGCCAACGGTGAAACCGACGTCGTTCAAAGCACCATCCAGCTCTTCTTTGACGGAGCGGATGTGACCGCCCAGGCCACGATCACGGCCACCGCCAGCGGCTTTGACATCTCCTACACGCCCGCCGATCTGGGCTCGCTGGTGACGCACACCGCGCGCGTGGAGTTCAGCGACAACGCCACCCCGGCCAACATGGTGTCCTCGGAGTGGAGCTTCACCAGTGCGGCGGAGGCTTCAGCCACCGGGGCGAACATCGCCTGGATCAGCTTCCATCCCGCGGATGATGAACCCTCGGGAGCGGCCGCGGGGGTGGGATTCACCGAGGCGCCCGATGTGGGTTACACCCAGTTGCTGGAGGCCGACGGGCATACGGTCACCCGGTTTGTCACCTCCGGGACCCCGGATACGGCGACCCTGAACACCTTTGATCTGGTCATCATCAGCCGGTCGGTGCCCAGCGGGGATTACCAGGACCCGCCCGAGACGGCGGCGTGGAACGGGCTGACCGCCCCAAGCATCCTGATGGGGGGATATATTCTGCGTCAAAACCGTTTGGGTTTCACGACCGGCAACACCATTCCCGACACGGCCGGTCCAATCAATCTGGCGGTCAATGATCCCACGCACCCGATCTTCACGGGCATTTCGCTGGATGGAGCCAACACGATGGTCAATCCCTATGCCGACCTGGTGACTTTCGACATCAATGGCACCACTCCCACCGTGCAGCGGGGCATCTCGGTCAACACCGATCCTGTCGCCGGGGACGGAACCGTGCTGGCGACGGTGGCGACCACCGGGGATCCGGCGGTTGGCGGCATGATCATCGGTGAATATCAAGCCGGAGCCACCATGGGCAATGGGTCGGCCGACACGCTGGGAGGCCATCGGCTGGTCTTTTTGAGCGGCAGTCGCGAGCAGGGCATCACCTCCGAGGGGTCCGGCATCTTCGACCTCCAACCCGATGGGGAACAGTTGTTCCTCAACTCGGTCCGCTACATGGCCGGGCTGCTGCGAGCCAGCCGGAACATCGCCTGGGTGAGTTTCCACGCGGCCGATGACCAACCCTCGGGAGCGGCCGCGGGCGTCGGCTTCACCGAGGCGCCCGATGTGGGCTACACGCAGTTGCTCACCGCCACCGGCCATAGCGTCACCCGGTTTGTCACCTCCGGGACCCCGGATGCGGCGACCCTGAACACCTTCGATCTGGTGATCATCAGCCGGTCGGTGCCCAGCGGGGATTACCAGGACCCGCCCGAAACGGCTGCCTGGAACGGTCTGACCGCCCCAAGCATCCTGATGGGCGGCTATATCCTGCGCAACAGCCGCCTGGGCTTCACCACCGGAGGGACCATTCCCGACACGGCCGGTCCGATCAGTCTGACGGTCAACAATCCCGCGCATCCGATCTTCCAGGGCATCGCATTGGACGGAGCCAACACCATGGTCAATCCCTATGCCGACTTGGTGACTTTCGACATCAATGGCACGACGCCGACGGTGCAACGGGGCATCTCGGTCAACACCGACCCGGTGGCCACCGGGGGCACCGTGCTGGCGACGGTGGGAACCGTCGGGGATCCGGCCGTCGGCGGCATGATCATCGGCGAGTATCTGGCCGGGACCACGATGGCCAATGGATCGGCCGACACGCTGGCCGGGCATCGGCTGGTGTTTCTAAGCGGCAGCCGCGAACAGGGGATCACCTCCGAAGGGTCCGGTATCTATGACCTGGAGGCCGACGGGGCCATCCTGTTCCTCAACGCGGTGGATTACATGGCGGCGCCGGGGGCCGCGGGTCCGCAGTTTGACAGCATCACGCTCAACGGAGACGGCACGGCCACGCTGGTGTGGTCGGGTGGAGGAACGCTCCAAACGACGCCCACGCTCTCGCCGCCCAACTGGACGACGGTCGATGGAGCGGAAAGCCCGTTCATCGTGACCGCGGACGGGGCCTCGGCCTTCTACCAGCTCGTCGCGCCCTGACGCTCAATCGCTGACACGCTCCGGTTGGCGTGATTGCGCAACCGAAGCAAATACAATCACAAGGCCGGACCCGCAAAGGGTCCGGCCTTCTTCGTCCGTTGTTCAGCCGGAGCGCGGCCAGCCTGTCCGCGCGAATCCCAGTCCCCTCACCGACGGTTAATGAAACCACCGCCCGATCCCGCTCACGACCTGATCAGGGCGCGTGCGTCTGCAGGCGGTTTCATGGAACGCCGCGCCTTGGAGCACAAGTTCAGTGGATCTCAATCAAGACCCGGTGCGCCTTTCGACGCCGTGTCTGAATCACGGTGAAGGTCGCGTTCTCGAGGGTGACCGTGTCGCCCGCGGACGGGTCCCGTTCCTGTCTGGCCCGCAACCAATCCGAGAGCGTTGCGTTCAGGTCGCCGGGAAGGCCCGTGATGCCCATTCGGGTGGCGACGTCGGTCATTCGGGCGCCTCCGCCAACCTTCCATCGCCCCTCGGCGACCAGGATGGTTTCGTCCGGAAGCGTGTCGAACTCATCCGTCAGGTCACCCACGATCTCTTCGAGCAGGTCCTCAAGCGTCACCAGACCGACGATCCGTTGCTGCCCGTCCTCGATCAAGGCCATGTGTTCGCGGCGGGCGAGCAGAGTTCGCAAGGCGTTGTTCAGACTGGCCTCGACCGGGATCCGACTGAGTGGCCGGATGAACGGTTGAATCCGCGCCTCGCGCCGGCTGGGCATGATGGCAACGATCTCCTTGAGGTTGACGTAACCGATGATGCCCTCGATCGATCCGTCGCCACTGACCGGATAGCGGGTGTGGAGCGAGGAGGCGACGGTTTCGAAATTCTCGACGTTCGAGCGCCGGGTGTCGAACATCACGATCCGTTCGCGGGGGACCATGACCGCCGAGACGGTCATGTGGCGAAGACGGGTGGCATTGATGATGATGGACTCCTCCTGGGCGCCGATCAGCCGTTCGGAGCGCGCCAGGTCGGCCATGGTTCGGAGGTCCGCGATGGTCATTCGCTGTTTTCCGCCCTCCCGTTTGAAGGGCTGGGCGATCCATTCGGTCAAGGCGATCAGAGGGGTCAGAATGGCCGTCATGAAAGTGAGGATGGGGGCGAGGACGGGGGCCAATTGTTGAGACCAGGCGACGCCAATGACCTTCGGGATGATTTCCGTTCCGATCAACACGACGATGGTGAAGATGACGGAGAAGACCCAGATCCATTCGTCGCCGAAGATTTTGTCAAACGCGCCCCCCGCCACGGTGGCGCCGCCTGTATGGGCCACCGTGTTCAGAATGAGGATGGCGGCGATGGGGCGGTCGATGCGCCGCTTCAAGTTCAACCAGATCTTCGCATAGAGGTGGCCTTCCCGTCGCCGGGTCTCCAGGTGGATGTCGTCCAGACTCAGGAGGGTGGCTTCCAGTAATGAGCAAAGAAACGACACGGTGACGACCGTGACGCATGCAAGAATGAAGATGGTCATAGATGTTTCCGGATCGAGGCGCGGCTGTTCCAATCGACGATGGCCACAGTTCGTTCGCCCGCTAACATTCAAAAGGCAAGGATTTCCATGTCAACCATGGTCTGGTCGAATGTTCGGCGTTCGCTGGCCGCGGAGCCACCGGGACGGCAAGGCGCCAGCCATCCGGGGATGAATGGGAGCTGTTGCCTGCTACGCTGCGGAAGGTGGCCGTCCATCGGCGGATACCAACCCCCAACCCAATAACTGCCATGAAAATCGTGTTGTGAAAATGTTTGTCATGAAGCGTCGGATTCATCATGGTGGCCGGGAAATGAAATCGTTTATCGCAGCCGTTCTATTTGGATTCGTCGTGATCGTGGCCGGATGTGCTCCGTCGGAGGAGTCGGAGACACCGGACATGAGCACCAACGCTCCGTCCACCAATGCCCCCGCGTACTGAGCCGGGTTTGATCCCCTCGGCAGGCACGGCATGGTGACAAACCGTGCCGGGATCGACAGGAGAGCCGTGCCTTGACGCGCGCGCGCCTGAGTGAGGTGAGCAAGCGCCTGTTTTGGGGATTGAAGGGAACCTGCCGCGCGGAATTCTGGCCGGAACCAAGGCGGCGAGATCGGAACATCCCCATCGGATTCTGACGGCTGAGCTTGGGCGGGAACCGGGCAAACCAACTGTCGCCCGGAGGGTTTTCTTGTTGATCAGACCCCACCGGCCGCGCGAACGGAGCGAGATTGCGCTTGCCTGAGGAAGCGCGGTTGTTAGAGTCACCGCACACGAACGGCAGCGATGTAAAAGCCACCTGGGCGGTGGTTTTTTATTTTGGGGTCACACCCGGCAGATGAAAGTCTTCAGCGGCACATCCAATCCTCCCCTGGCGCGGTCCATTTGCGCGACCATCGGCACCGAACTGGGCAAATGCACCGTGGACGCCTTCCCCGATGGCGAAACCTTCGTCAAGATCGATGAAAACGTCCGCGGTCAGGACGTCTATGTGGTGCAATCCACGTGTCCGCCCACGAATCATCATCTGATGGAGATGTTCATCATGATGGACGCGCTGCGGCGCGCGAGCGCGTCGCGCATCACCGCGGTGCTGCCGTTTTACGGATACGCCAGACAGGACCGCAAGGATCAGCCGCGAGTCCCCATCACGGCCAAACTGGTGGCCAATCTGTTGGTGGCCGCGGGCGCCAATCGCATCCTGACAATGGACCTCCACGCGCAGCAGATTCAGGGGTTTTTCGACATTCCCGTGGATCATCTTTACGCGGCGCCGGTGATGTACGAGTACCTGAAGACCAAGGGGTTGAATGATCACGATCTGGTGGTTGTCAGTCCCGACGTCGGCGGATTGAAGATGGCGCACGCGTATTCCCAGGTGCTGGAAGGCGGGCTGGCGATCGTGGCCAAACGTCGAAAGAGCGCCAGCGAGATCGAGTCGATGACCGTCATCGGTGAAATCCGGGGCAAGACGGTGTTGATGGTGGACGATTTGACGGAAACGGCAGGAACATTGACGGCCGCTGCGGCCCTATTGAAGCGCAAGGGGGCCAAAAGGATTCTGGCCTGTGTTTCCCACGCGATTCTGAACGATCTGGGGGTGAAACGGCTGAGAAAATCTAATATTGACGAACTAATCACGACTGATACCGTCCTACGCCCTGCGATTGAAGGGATCCATATCACCACCCTCTCAGTGGCCGGGTTGTTGGGCGAAGCGATCAAGCGGATCAACAGCAATTCATCCGTCACTTCGTTGTTCGAATTCAGGGGTGGACGCACGAGTTGACGCTCCGTTGACCGTGCGCCGCGCCGCAGTCATTAGAGCATGAAATCCGTATCCTTAACCGCTTTTCCAAGAACGGTCCTGCGCCGCAACGCGCTCAAAAAGCTTCGCCGCGACGGCCGTGTGCCCGCCGTGATTTACGGGAGCCGGACCCAGCCGCAAAGTCTCGAGGTCAAACTCAAGGACATTGCCAATCTCATTCACCATTCGGCGTCGGAGAATCTCCTCATCGATCTCAAGATCGAGGGCAGCGACAACGGCAACCGTCTCGCCCTCGTGCAGCAGGTCCAGCACGATCCGCTCACGGCGAAGGTGTTGCACGTGGATTTTCACGAGGTGGCTGAAACCGAGCACGTCACCATCATGGTGCCGGTGGAAACACTGGGCGAAGCGGTCGGTGTCAAGGTCGGTGGAGGGGTCCTCGAGCATGTTCTTTTCAAGGTCCGGGTCCGGGCCCTGCCGAAGGACCTGCCTGAAGTCATCACGGTGGATGTCACCAACCTCACGGTGGGACAGACCCTGCACGTGGAGGATCTCCCTGTTCCTGAAGGAGTCGAGGTTCTGGGGGACAGGATGCTTCCGGTGATCTCAGTCGCCGCGCCGCGCGTCGAGGCTGTGGAGACTGTCATTCCCGCCGGAGCGGCCGCGCAGCCGGAGATGATCAAGGAAAAGAAAGAGGAGCCGGCCGCGGAGAAACCGGGGAAGAAGAAGTAACCGAAGTCCGGCAACGGCCGGGCCGCCGCGGCAGGTCCGGGAGCAGGCATGGCAAACCAGTGCCTCATCGCGGGGTTGGGGAATCCGGGTGCCGACTACGCGCGGACGCGTCACAACGCCGGCTTTGCCTTGGTGGACCGGCTGGCCGAACGGTGGGACGCGCGCTGGACGCTGGAGCGGAAGTTCGATGCCCGACTGGCCCGGGTCGAACGGGCCGGACGGACTTGTCTGCTCTGTCAGCCTCAGACTTACATGAATGAAAGCGGACGTTCGGTGGGAGCGCTGGTGGATTATCACCGGCTGGGTCTGGATCAGGTGCTTGTGGCGGTTGATGACGCCGACCTCCCGCTGGGAGCGATCCGGATGAGACCCGGCGGCAGCAGCGGCGGGCATCACGGACTGGACTCCGTTGCGTCACACCTGGGCTCGCGCGAGTTTGCGCGACTTCGCATCGGAATCGGGCGGGCGGATCCCCGGGAACGCGAGATCACCGGCCGCGTGCTGGGTCGGTTCGGGGACGACGAGTGGCGCCGGTTTGGGAAAGTGATCGCCCGGGCGGCGGATCAGGTTGAATGCTGGCTCTCCCAGGGGACACGGACGGCAATGGATCAATTTAACGGCATCGTGGTCGATGCCACGGAATAAAGGAACACAAGTGAAAAAGTACGAAGGATTGTTCATCCTCAACACGGGCGGGAAGGAAGAGGGAATCAAGGATGCGATCGACCGGATCTCCGCCGACATCGCGGCGGCCGGGTGCACCATCGAGACCGTGCAAAAGATGGACAAGCGGGCGTTCAGCCGCGTGGCGGACAAGAAGCACACGTCCGGTTTCTACGTGAACGTCATTTTCGAGGGCGAGCCATCCAGCATTGCGCTCCTGCAAAACCGGTTCAACGCCAACAACGAGGTCTTCCGAGTCCTGGTGAGCGCGGCGCCCGCGCCGAAACAGGCGGCCTGAATCTCAACCCGCACTCCCCGCTTATGGCCAACTTCAACAAGGTGATTCTGGCCGGGAATCTGACCCGTGACCCCGAATTGCGCTACACCCCCAAGGGCACCGCTGTGGCGGAATTCGGAGTGGCCATCAACCGCAACTGGCGGACAGAGTCCGGAGAAAACCGCGAAGAGACCACGTTCGTGGATTTGGTGGCCTATGCCCGCACGGCGGAAGTCATCGGCCAGTATTTCAAGAAGGGCAAACCGATTCTGATCGAAGGACGGCTGAAGCTCGATACCTGGGAGGACAAGCAGAGCGGACAGAAACGGAGCAAACTCCGGGTGGTGCTCGAAGGCTTTCAGTTCATCGATGGCGGACGCGGAGACGCATCGTCCGGAGACAGTCCCCGCTCACGTCCCGCCGCTCCCGCCGCCGGCGCGTCACCCGCCGCCGCGGAAAGCGACGGTCCGCCCCCTGAAGACGACGACGTTCCATTCTAACGGCCGGTTGTACAATCCGACCCAAAGCAAAATCCCGTATGGCTAAAACCGAAGTAATCCTCACGCACAACATTGTCGGGCTCGGAGGGGAATCCGACCAGGTCAAGGTGGCCGCCGGCTATGCCCGCAACTACCTGTTCCCGCAGGGGCTCGCGATTCCGCTGACGGCGGCCAACAAGCGGCGGCTCGAGGCTCTGCGCCAGCGCCGCGCCGAACGCGAATCCCACGAACTGAACTCGATGACCGAACTGGCCAAGAGCCTGTCCAAACTGACCGCCGTGGTCGTCGTCAAGACCGGCGATGACGGGAAGATGTTCGGTTCCGTCACGCCGGGAATGATCGCCGACCAGCTCAAGCAACAGTTCGACGTGACCCTGGACCGGAAGAAGATTCATTCCGAATCGCCGATCCGCACCCTGGGCGAGCACGAGGTGGAACTGCGGCTCCATGGCGAGGTCAATACCACCCTCAAGGTCCGGGTTGAGAGCTCCACTCCGCCTCCGGCGGTCGAGGAGACCGGAGCCACAGCCGCAGCCGCGGAATCCGCGGACAAGGGTGACGGCCGGCGTCCTCGCCGGACCCCTGCCGCAAAGCCCGCAAGGCGGAAGTCCGAGGGCGGCGCGGCAACCGGTTAAATCGCGCCCGGCCGCGTTCAACAACCCGGAGCGCGCCATTCAGGTGAAGCGACCGTGTGACCCCGTTGATGGCTGATGAAATTCGCGATCTGCAACGAGATCTTCAAGGGCTGGAAATACCCGGATGTGCTGTCCTTCGTCGCGTCCACGGGCTATGACGGCATCGAGATCGCGCCGTTCACGCTGGCGGATTCGGTGACGGATATTTCCTCCCGGGAACGGATCCGGATCCGTGAACAGGCCGCCGGCGCGGGGTTGGAGATCACCGGCATCCACTGGGTTTTGATCAAACCCGAGGGTCTCTACATCAATCATCCGGACGCCTCGATTCGAGAACGAACGTCGCGATACTTCTGTGATCTGGTCGATTTCTGCGCGGATCTCGGAGGCAAGGTCATGGTCGTGGGCTCCCCAAAACAGCGCAACGTTTTGGAGGGTGTGACCACTGATCAAGCCTGGGTCTGGGCGACGGAGACCTATCGTCCACCCGTGAGCCGCGCGGAGGAGCGCGGCGTGACCATCTGCTTCGAGCCGCTGTCGCCCCGGGAAACCAACTTCGTCAACACCGCCGCCGAGGCCATCCGGTTTGTGCGCCAGTTCGACAGTCCGGCCTTCAAGATCATTCTCGACGTCAAGGCCATGTGTTCCGAGGCGCTTCCCATTCCGCAGATTATTCGCGAATCGTGGCCGCACTTCGCCTATTTCCACGCGAACGACCGCAACCTCAAAGGCCCCGGTTTCGGCGAGGTGGACTTCAAACCGATTGCCGCGGCGTTGCGCGAGGTGGGGTACGACGGTTATGTCTCGGTCGAAGTGTTTGATTTCGAAGAGGGTCCCGAGGAGATTGCGAACAAAAGTCTGGAATACCTCCACGGCGTCTTTCGATAAGCCGGCGCCATTGCTGTCTCCCCGCGCTCCGGCAATCCCCCTGATCATCCACAGTCCTCCTGGCTGGCTTGAAAAATGTTCTCAACGGAACATCAACACGTTTTAAATCCGGCCAGCAGTGGATCACTTCGCCATGGCCGGCGGAGGGCCGGAGCGATTGCAGGAGAGATGTTTATGCACTGCCGTTATGCGCACAAAAGGATCGCCGCGCTGTTCACCCAGGTTGAATCCAACACGTCTGCCACGGTCCTCGACTGGCCTCAATTGTCCGTGCACTCTGCAACGGAAAAGCGGGCCGAGCCTGACACTTCGCAGGACTCCACGCCCAAGGAGAGGGAATCGGAAAATCATTCGTAGTTGTTCACGATGGTACTTCGTCCTGAATCTGGGCTGAACAGATTCCTTTTGTGACAAAGGGCCCTATCGCGAAGCCGTCGCCGGAGCCGCCGGGGCGCGTCGCCGGGCGAACGCTTCCTGAACGTCGCTGAAGAGGGTGTAGATGACGGGGATCACCACCAGGGTCAAAAGCGTGCTCGTCAACATCCCCCCCACCACGGCGATTCCCATCGGTCTCCGGCTTTCCGCGCCGGCGCCGAATCCGATGGCGATGGGCAGGATGCCCGCGATGGTCGAGAACGCGGTCATCAGAATGGGTCGAAGCCGGATTCTGCCGGCTTCCTTCATCGCCTCGTGAGCGTTCAATCCGGCCGCCCGCCGCTGGTTGGCGAATTCGACCAGCAGAATGGAGTTCTTGGTGACGAGCCCCACGAGCAGCACAAACCCGATCTTGCTGAAGAGATTGTTGTTCATCGCGGAGATGGGCGTCCACCATCCCGCCTCGCCCCCGTGGTTCAGGATCCAGAGCAGACCCACGGCGCCGACCGCCGCGAGAGGAACGGCGAGAATGACCGTGAAGGGGTGAACCAGACTTTCGAACTGTGACGCGAGGACCATGTACACGATCACGAGCGCGAGGAAAAAGACCCACCAGATTTCATGGCCCGCCTCGCGCAAATCCCTGGCCTCCCCGGCCCATTCGTAACGAAAGCCCGCCGGAAGGTCCTCCGCCACCAGGTCCTCTACGCGGTCCATCGCCGTTCCAAGCGGAATGTCCACCGGTGTTCCAGAAATCGTCGCGCTTCGCAGCCGGTTGTAATGTTCAATCCGGTTGGGCGCCGAGCCAGTCTCCCGCTGGACGAGGCTGCTGAGTTGAATCAATTGTCCGGAATCATTGCGGACGTGAATGCGATCCAAATCCTGCGGAGTCAACCGGGATTCCCTCTGAAGCTGGACGATCACATCGTATTCCTCACCGCCTTCCGTTATCCGGCTCAGGTCGAGGCCGCCGAACAGGATCTGCAACGTTCGTGAAACGTCCAGGATGGACACCCCGAGGGCGGCCGCGCGATTGCGGTCCAGGGTCAGCCTCAGTTCGGGTTTGTTGATCTCGAAGGAGGATTGCACTCCTGTCATGTAACCCGATTGCCGGAGTCTTCCGGCCAGTTGGCCGGCATAGGCGTTGAGTTCCTCCAGATCGTCGCCCTGGATCACGATTTGAAACGGGGATCCAAACCCGCGACCGATGGCCTTGGGGATGATGGGCAGCGCAATTGCGCCCTCGACCTCGCGCATGAAGCGGCCGCGCAATCCGTCCGGGCCGTTGACGATCTGCTGGACGCTCCGGTCGCGTTCGTCCTCCAGCCTTACAAACGCGATGGCGTTGTTAGCCAGCCCCGGTCCGCCGAAACCGAATGCCACCACCGTGCCGAACGACCGCACTTCCGGAGTATCCCGCAGGATGGCCTCCATGTCCCGGGTCATCCGATCTGTGTATTCGCTGGTGGATCCCTCGGGGGCGACGATGAACGCGATGAAGCGGCCCTTGTCTTCATCCGGCAGAAACTCCTCATCGAGGTCCGCGAAGGCCAGGCCGGCGAGGGCAATGCTGACCAGAGCCACCCCGATCACGGGGAACCGATGCGCGAGCGACCAGTTTAGAACCCGTTCATAGAGGCGGTTGATCGCATCCAGAAAGCGCGAGAAGGCTCGCAGCACCCGGTTGTCCCCGCGATGATCCACGGGTTTCAGGATGCGCGAGGCCATCATCGGGGACAGCGACAGCGCCACGAACGCCGAGATGATCACCGAGCCGGAGACGGCCACGGCGAACTCGACAAACAACCGCCCGGTTGAGCTGGTCTGGAACGCCAGCGGGAGGAAGACCGCCACGAGGGCCACGGTGATGGCGATGATGGCGAATGAAATCTCGTCCATCGCGCGGAACGCGGCCTTCATCGGCGGCGTGCCTTCCTCGATGTGCCGGTAGATGTTCTCGAGCACCACGATCGCGTCGTCCACCACGATTCCGATGGCCAGCACCAGGGCCAGCATCGTCAGGATGTTCACGGAGAATCCGAACACGTGGAGCACCAGAAACGTGGCGATGATGGAGATGGGAATGGCCACGGCCGGGATGAGCGTCGATCGAATATCCCGCAGGAAGAGATAGACCACCAGCACCACCAGCAAAAACGCGATGCCCAGGGTCAGCCAGACCTCCTGAATGGCGTGCTTCACGTAGATGGATTCGTCATAGTTGACCACCAACTCGATGTCGGGTGGAAGCACGGGGCGGAGTTGTTCCAATTCGCGCTTGATGCCATCGGCCACGGCGACCGAGTTCGCCTTGGACTGTTTGATGACTCCCAGAAAGATGGCCGGCCGGCTGTTGTTCCGCGCCACCGTCCGTTCGTCCTCGACGCCCTCGACGGCGAAGCCGATGTCGTTCAAACGGACGAGTCGCGGTCCATCGTGTTTGAGCACCAGACGGTTGAATTCCTCCGCGGTTTTGAGCTGGCCCCGGGTCTCGATGGTCATTTCCCGGTCGAGGTTTTCCACGCGGCCACTGGGCAGTTCCACGTTCTGTTCGCGCAGGGCGTCCTGCACGTCGAGCACGGTCAGCCCATGCGCCGCCAGTTTCCCAGCGTCCAGCCACAGTCGCATCGCGAACCGCTTCTCGCCGCCGATGCGCACCGACGAGACTCCGCGCACGGTCTGAAGACGATTCTTGATCCGTCTCTCGGCCAGCGTCGTGAGATCGAGCGGTGTCAGCCGGTCGCTGTTCATCCCGATCCACAGAATGGGTCGGGCATCCGATTCCTGCTTGGCGATGACCGGTTCCTCGATCGAATCCGGGAGTTGGCCGCGGATCCTGGAGACACGATCCCGCACGTCCTGGGCCGCCAGATCGATGTCGCGGGAAAGGTCAAACTCGATGGTGACCTCGCTGACCTGTTCACGGCTCGAACTGGTGAGGGTCTTGATGCCCTCGATGTTGTTCACGGCCTCCTCGATGCGCTCGGTGACCTCGGTTTCGATGACGGTCGCGTTGGCGCCGGCATAAACGGTCGTGACGCTGACAATCGGCGGATCGATGTCCGGAAGTTCCCGCACCGGCAGGCGCTGGAGGCTGATCAGGCCGAACAACACCAGCGCGATGCTCATCATCGAGGCGAGCACCGGACGCTGAATGCTGATGCGGGGCAGGATCATGGCGAGGTCGGTGGGCGCGGGAGCGGATCAGTTCAGATCAAGGGGAGGCGTCATTGGTTCGAGACGATTGAGAGGGCTCCAGAGGGACCGGACTCACCTTCGATCCGGGTCCAATTTTTTGGAGGCCCTCCGCAATCACCGTTTCGCCGTCGCGCAGGCCTTCGAGAATTTCCACCGCGCCGGCCAGGCGAACTCCCAGCGCCACCTCCCGGGTCTTGGCGGTCTGATCCGGGCCCACGACATACACACTGGCGCGATTGTTTTCGAGGAGCCGGGCGAGCGCTGTTTCCGGAATCACGAGGGAATTCTCCCGCAGGGTGAGGACCAGATCGAGTCCCGCGAACATCCCCGAGCGCAGCAGGTGGCGGGGGTTGGGGAGCGTGGCCTTGATCAATACCGTGTGCGTTTCCAGGTCCACGTGCGGGGAGACAAAATAGACTTCGCCTTCGAATCGTTCACGGGGATAGGCGGCCACGGTGAATGCCACCCGCTGGCCCGTCTGAATCTGGCCGAGGAAGCGCTCGGGAACATTCAACTCGACCTTCATGGTGTCGAGATCGATCAGCCAGGTGATGATGGTGCCGCGCGTGATGACCTGGCCCGGGCTCACTGTTCTCGCGCCCACCACCCCTTCAAAGGGCGCGACCAGATGTGTGTCCCGCAACTGGCGCCGACGCAGTTCCAGGCTGGCGCGGTTGAACTCGTAAGTGGCGGACGTCTGGTCGAATTCCTGTTGGGAGATCAACTTGTCCCGCAACAGTTGCCGCGCGCGCTCGTAGTTGGCCTGGCTCAATTGAGCGTTCGCGTTCGCCTCCGCCAGCGCGGCCGCCAGCTTGCTCCGGTCCAGTTCCAGCAGCAGCTCCCCCTTCTCTACCCGCTCGCCCTCCTGAAAATGAACGGACTCCACGATGCCGTCGATCTCCGGACGGATTTCCACCATCTCGTTGGCGGCCAGCGTGCCGACCAGCGACAGGGTTTCCTCCACGGAACGACGCTCCACCTCGGCCACGACGACCTGGGTGGCGGGCGGGGCAGGGGCATTGGCCGCCGATTCCGGCGCGCCCGCGGTGTCCCGCTTGCAGGAGGCCGGCAGGAGCATCGCGACAGCGACACTCAACGACAGCCAGTGCGGCTTCAGTTTCATTCGTTCGAGATTGTGACGGGGCATTGCAATGTCGCGGCGATGGCAATCGGTGGCGCCGGAGGAGCCTTCGTCGGATCAGGAATCCCGGAATCCGCCCGCGAATGCCTGTGGCGCCAGCGTCCCTGAAATCGCCCGAACCGTAGGAGAGGAGTATTGTTCCGTCAATTTAATGCTGGCAGCGGGCCGGGTCGGACGCTAGAAGAGTGGGCCAACGCACCATGACGCAAGGGAAACGCAAAGAGGCCTGGAGAACGCGCATCGGTGTGATTCTCGCCGTCGCCGGCAGCGCGGTGGGCCTCGGAAACTTTCTTCGCTTCCCCGGACTCGCCTCCCAATACGGAAGCGGCGCGTTCATGATCGCGTATTTCATCTCCCTGGTGTTGATCGGCAGTCCGATCTGCTGGGCGGAATGGACCATGGGCCGTTATGCCGGCCAGCGGGGCTTCAACTCGAGTCCCGGCATTTTTTACGCCCTGATGCGCCACCCGATGGGAAAATATCTCGGCGCGCTTGGCGTCGTCATCCCCGTGACGATTTACATGTACTACGTGTACGTCGAGGCATGGGGCGCGGGCTACGCGTGGTACTTCCTGACAGGCAAACTGGACCTCGGGAGCGACGTCCAGGCGTACGGGGACTTTTGGAGGAGTTTCATAGGATACCAGGAGAATGGCCTCGTCATCGGGCAGGGACGCAACACGGTCGTGGTATTTCTGGTGATCGTCTTCACGATCAACTTCATCATCATTTTTCGCGGGCTCTCCAAGGGCATCGAATGGTTCTGCAGATACGCCATGCCGGCCCTGGTCATTCTTGCCCTGATCATCCTCGTGCGCGTGCTCA
>DATKEE010000397.1:0-3929 GCA_035544555.1 Candidatus Methylomirabilota bacterium | reverse complement strand
GCCCGCAACCCCTCGTCCTCAACGGAAGCCACACCCTCCAACGCGCTCAATCTCTCCACGTCTCCGGCGTCATCGAGAATGGGCGCCACAAATCCGGCCGGGACGGCGATGGACTCCTCAAGGCTCCCGCGGAGTTCAGCGATCTCCTTTGCGAGTTCGGATCGATGAACCTTGACCACGGACTCTGAGCCATTGACCCCTCTCGCGGGCACCACGGGTCGCGGCATGCTTTCCACACGCAGGAACTCCCGGCCAAAGGCATCGATCACGGAGCGATGTTGAATCTTTTGCCGATAGGAATCCCACTGCTCGAACGCCCCTGTTTCAGACTGAGCCGCCGCGAGGCAGGGCATCAGCGCTCCGAGCATCCACACGCGCCAGGCGGGACAGCGGCGCGCGCCAACTCCGTCAAAACGGGAGGACTTTCCCGGACTCCATAAGTAAGGCTCCGACGGGCGGTGACACCCCGGCCCTGAACACGTCAGCATCGACTGATGCTAGGTCCGGGCTCGATGGCGCGTATTGGACAACAATGCGCTTTCGAGGAAGATATTGCGCCCCGCCCGCGTTCGGAGTCCCGGCTTCAGCCAGCCCGCTCGGTGTCCACGCTTCAGCGTGAACCCTCACTCACAGCTCCGGTTCATCCCAACCCTTCCCGTAATCCAGCACGGGATAATCCTTCCAGATCCTTGCCGCCTCCTCGCGCCCCATACCACTCAGGTAATCCTGGGCACTGGAAAACGGCCAGTCCTGCCAATGCTCGACGTAACCGTGATGCACAGGGTTGTGATGAATGTAATTCATCGTCGCCCAGAAATGTCTGTCATTCCGCATGAAGCGTTCGACAGCACCGCACCACACCTGACGTCCTCGCGTCTGCTCCTGGCCGTTCCATTGAAACGAAAGGCGACCGTGCATCCGGCCCAACCCGGCGAGCACGGCGAGAATCTTCGGTGTATCGACCAGAGCATGGTAATGATTTGGCAGCACGCGCCAGGCATGAATCCTTGTGTCATGTCCCCGCAACACGTCGAGCAACGTGCCGCAGAACCTCTCCATCCGTTCCATACTGTGACCGATGAACGGGCGATGCTCGAAGCATGCGGCCGTCAGATGATAGCGGGTCTTTTCACTGGCCCGATGCGGCGGTCGATGCCATGGCAGTCCCTGGTGCTTTCGCCATTCGAGCAACTTCTCGCGTTGCTTCGGCGTGAGCTTCCTCCACAGATAGATTGCTCTGCCCATGATCGTATCCCGCGGCACGCTAAAGCGTGGACACCCAACCGTTCGGTGTCCCGGCTTCAGCCGGCCCGCTCGGTGTCCACGCTTCAGCGTGTGCGGGAGCACCCTGAAGGGTGGACACCGAAACCTCTCCCCAGGCCGTGTAAGATTCTGAAACAACTCCCTGTAATCAAATGGCGCGCCCGGCAGGACTCGAACCTGCAACCTTCTGATCCGAAGTCAGAAGCTCTATCCAATTGAGCTACGGACGCGTTCCCCAGCCCCGCGATTAAACCAATCCCCGCGCGGAAATCGAACGAAATCGGAACCCGATTCCCGCGCGCACCCGCCGGCCTCATTCCTCCGCGGTTTCAGGCCGCGTCATTCGAAAAATGCCGTGGTCATGCTTGCTGCGATAGGTGGAATCAAACTCCGTCGGCGTTGCGTGTCCCTCGTAGTGATAGACTCCGCCCGCGTACCAGCCCAGGTCCGAGTCTCCCTTGAATTCAAATGCGTCCTCAACCGCCTCCACCTCCAGCGGCACCGTGTAACCAAAGCGGAAGATCTTCCAGTAATGCGCGTGAAACCGCGCCTGGTAGCGGCCATCGGGCAGTTCGCTGACCAGACAACGGAGTTGCCCGGTATGATCGTTGACCTTGCTCCGCCAATGTCCCTCCCATCGGCCCGTGATGCCGCCGGCGGGTGGCGGGGTCGCGGCCGCCCGTTTCCATTCCCCGTGAAAGCTGGAGCAACCGCAAAAGAGGATGATCCACAGGCCCGCGAACAGCGGCGGAACCCGGTTTGCAAGGCGCTCGACGCGGTGTGATGTCATGCGTTGCAAATTAGGCGATCGACCCGTTGAAGGCAACCGGCGGAACAAAATCGCGCAACCGAAACCCGGCGCAATCGTCCAGCTCACTCGACCATGGACAAACCGTGCCACTGTGCCGGGCCTTCACCCCATCCATTTCAGCAAGGCGGGATCGGGGTCGGTATCGGTATCGCTATCGGTATCGAACAGAACCTGCAAATGAGTTTCGGACTTCGGAGATTCGGTGTGGATCGCAAGGATCCACCCGCGTAGTGACATGGAAGCGAACGATTCCGATTTCGATACCGATTCCGATTTCGATACCGATACCGATACCGATACCGATTCCGACAGTCCTTCTTTGATCCGCGCCCATCCGCGGTCCCCACAGTATCCGCGCCCATCCGCGCCCATCCGCGCCCATCCGTGGTCTCCCCGCATCCGTCATCCGCGGTGCCCTCTCTTCAAATTCATTGCGAGCCGCGCGGGCCGCGGCCTATTCTGCCGTCATGCAAATTCCCCCGAAGTTCGATCCACCCGCGCGCCTGCTCATGGGGCCCGGACCCAGCAACGTCCCGCGGGCGGTGCTGGACGCGATGAGCCGTCCCCTGGTCGGGCATCTGGATCCCGTGTTCGTCGGAATGATGGAGGAAATCAAGTCCATGCTGCGCGCGGTGTTCCTGACCGATCATCCAATGACCTTCCCGGTCAGCGGCACGGGCAGCGCGGGCATGGAATTCTGCCTCGTCAATCTCGTCGAACCTGGCGACGAGGTGATCGTCGGCGTCAACGGCGTGTTCGGCACCCGACTGGCCGACGTGGCGGATCGTTGCGGCGCGAAGGTCACCCGCGTCGAGGCGCCGTGGGGCCGCGTCATCGAACCGGACGCGATCCGCGACGCCCTCGGAAAGACGCGCGCCTCGCTGGTGGCGGTGGTCCATGCCGAGACGTCCACGGGCGCGCTGACCCCGGTGGAGGAGATTGCGAAACTGACGCGCGAAGCGGGAGCGCTGCTGGTGCTGGACACTGTGACTTCGCTGGCCGGCTGCCCGGTGCGGATCGACGACTGGCTGGTGGACGCGGCCTACAGCGGGACGCAGAAATGTCTGAGCTGCCCGCCCGGACTGGCGCCGGTCACGCTGGGGCCGCGCGCGATGGAGAAGGCCACGACACGCAAATCCAAAGTCCGAAGCTGGTATCTCGATGTGAATCTGCTGGCGTCGTATTGGGGCGAGGAGCGGGTGTATCACCACACGGCCCCGATCTCCATGAACTACGCGTTGCATGAGGCTCTGCGCCTGGTGCTGGAGGAGGGCCTGGAAAATCGGTGGCTGAGGCATGAGCGGAATCACCTCGCGCTCCGGGCCGCCCTCACCGCCATGGGACTGGAATTGTCCGCGCAACCCGGCCATCAACTCTGGCAACTCAACGCCGTCAGTGTCCCTCAGGGAGTCGATGAGGCGGCGGTGCGCAAACGCTTGTTGAACGATTTCAACATCGAGATCGGCGCGGGTCTGGGGCCGTTGAAAGGAAAGGTCTGGCGCATCGGACTGATGGGCGAGACCTCCTCTCTGACGAACGTCCGTCATTTCCTCTCCGCCCTGGGAACCATCCTGAACGACATGGGGCGCCGGACGGATGTGGATGCCGCGCTGGCCGTGATTCGTTGAATGCCAAGGCGGGCGGGTAACTGCTCAGCTCCCCCTCGAACTGCGGAGTCTGAGCCGAACGGCTGCCTGGTTAAAACTGGCGGACCGACGAGGGGTCGAGGGGTTTACTGGAATATCCAAATCGCCCTCACCGCCGCCTTTGCGTAGAACGGAACGCCCGTCTCCAACCCGGCGCGATTCCTCACATTCGTAACGAGCCGGGTCGGAGACCGGCGTTCCGATGCCTT
>DATKEE010000396.1:0-8357 GCA_035544555.1 Candidatus Methylomirabilota bacterium | reverse complement strand
TTCCTCACGGGACAATTCCATCGATTCCATTCGCAGAACGCGCCGTTTCCCCGCAATGGATTCGACCAGGATCACCTTGATGCGGCGTGTGCCCGCATCCACCGCGATCACGCGTCGGGAAGGTAGGAAAGGAATGCCCATCGATCCGGAGCGCCGCTAATTGATCACGGCGCCATCGTAACTCAAGAATTCCCCCGAGTCGGACACCAGCGTCGCCGTCACAAACACGAGCAGGTAGCGGGGCCGGTCCACCTCCGTGCGCTTCCGGAAAGCCGCGCCGATGATCGGGATGCTGCTGAGTACCGGCACGGATTCCACAAACGTGCGCTGCTCGCGTTCCAGCACCCCGCCCATCACCACCGTCTGGCCGGACTTGACCACGACGCGCGTGGCCAGTTCCTGCGTACGGGATTCGGGCAGCTTGATCTCAAACGTGCTGATGATGTTGCCGGTCGCGTCCCGGTCGCTGATGGTCGCGAAGGTGACCAACTGCACATCCTGGTTCACCTGTGGTTTCAGCGCCAGAAGGATGCTTTCGCCGTCCCCGCCAATGCTGGCGAGGACCTCAAGCGAGACGCCCGATGTCAGTTTGGTCGGCTTGCCCGAAGGGACCAGGCTCGAGGCGGTCGCGCGCTCGGTGATCTGTTGCTTCACGGTGTACTCCTCGTAGTAATACTGAACCTTGCCGTCACTGATGGTCGCCGGGAGGTTGTTCACCAGGGTCAGCCGCGGCGCGCTCAGCGTGTGACTCTCGCCACTCTGCTCCAGCGCCGTGAGCGTGGCGCTCAGATTGGGACGCCCGAGAATGTTGGTAAAGACCTCCTGAAGCCCAAGGCCCACGCCCGTGCCCAGTCCCGTGAAATCAGTCGGCGTCCGGCCCGACGTCAGAATGTCCCGGCCCGTCTCCCAAGTGGTGCCCAACTGCAGGAACGCCGCCTCCGTGACCGTGATAAAGCGCGCCTCGATCAACACCTGCTGCGGTGTCTTGTCGAACTCCTGGATCAATCGCTCCAGCACGGCAAGCTGCTCCGGAGTCCCCGTCGCGACAATCAGATTCCGTTCATAATCGATCATGTACTTCGAGCCCGTGAAAAATTGATCAATGGCGGTCTCAATCGCCGGGTCGTCGGGAGCGCCATCGTTGACAAACTTCTCAATCTTCTGCCGCTCGGTCACCGTCACCGTGTCCTTGACCGTGACCGTCGTTCGCTCCACCTCCGAGGCGCCGAACGCGGCCGGAACAATGAACCCCTTTCTCAACCGGTAGAACCGTGTCTCCTCCATCAACGCCCTCGGATTCTCCGCGTCCACAATCCAGACGAGGTCCTCCCCCACCTGAAACTGAACTCCGAGATTGCGCGAGATGTAGCGCAGCAACTCGCCCAATTGCACCTTCTCCACGTTGATGCTCAACTTCTGCTGAAACGCCGGAAGGGACTTGTCCGCGATGAAGTTGATCCCCTCCGCCTGGCCCACATCGAAGATGATGGATTCAAGGGTCACGTCATCCAGATGGACGGACACTTCGCGCTCCAGCACCCTCACCATCCGCCCCTGTGGCGTGTCGATGTCGAACAAAGGCCCTTGAAGCCGGTTGGTCCTCCCAAAGGATTCAGGAATGTACGGCGTCGATTCGAGCTGTTGAATCGCGTCCCTCAAATCCTTGCGGGGCGGCAGGCCCCGATCCTTCGACTCCTTGAGCAGCCCGGGAATGGTCGGATTGAACACTGAGTTCTGGGCCTCGATCTCCCGGATACGGTCCTCAAGGGCCTTGTCTCGTTGCGCCTGCCTCTGCTTGCTGACCCAGCTCAATACACGCTCGACCGATGAATCCTGAGGCGCCTGTTCGTAAAGCGCGATGGCCCTGGCCTCCGCCTGCTCCCAGCGTTCCCGCTTGGCCAGTTCAAAAATCTCCTGAATCTCCTCGTCGTAGCGCGCGCTGTAGGTGATCCGATCCGGATAGTGCAACTCCTCCCGCGGAACCGTGGATTCCGGCGGCGACACCGCCGGATCCGGTGATACGGGCGCCTCACGTGAAGCCACCGCGGGCGCGGGCGGCAGTTCCCGGGTGCCCTGGCAGCCGGTCAAGAGGAGGATCAAACTCGCGACTGGAAGATTACAGGCAATCAGGCTGGTTGAGCGTGCCATACAATTCTGGTGACGAATCGCATCCGTCATGATTCATCCCCCTGACCCCTGAAACCGAACCCTGCTTCCGGCATGAACTCAATGGGCCGTAACCGGGCCAACCGGGCGAAGCTCGCGCCATGGCCGGAGCGATGCGGAAAGTCGAATCGGATCAAAGGAAACAGGAATCAAACCTCCCCTGCAATCAAAATGCGCGGTAATGTCCCGCCTCCCCGCACTGCGGCCCCGGCGACCGGCCGGGAACCGCTCAATCGCAAGTGCTCCATCCCCTCTCCTGGCCGTCCTTTGCAGAAAATACCGATTCGTCGTCAGCGTCCGATTTCACCTGTTCAGTCCCGGCACTCCCGCAAGTCCATGACCGACCGGCTCGACCGGGGCATCCAACAACCGATACCAGTTGTCGCGCTGTCTCGGTTCGTAGCCCAGGTCCTCGATCAATCTTCGCATGTCGGCAACGCCCATCCGGAACGTCGCCCCCGCCTGGCTGACCACGTTCTCCTCGATCATGATGCTTCCCAGATCATTGGCGCCATACAGCAGCGCAACCTGTCCGATCTCCGGTCCCTGCGTCACCCACGAGCTCTGCACGTTGGGGATGTTGTCCAGATATATCCGGCTCAGGGCCTGCATCCTGAGATACTCGTGGGCGCCAACCGTGGGCGCCTTGAGCCGCGTGTTCTCCGCCTGAAACGTCCAGCAAATGAACGCGGTAAACCCGCCGGTCTCATCCTGCTGCAAGCGAATCCGCTCCAGGTGCTCAATGCGGTCCTCCACACTCTCCACATGGCCGAACATCATCGTCGCGCTCGACTTCAATCCCATCCGATGCGCCAACCCCATCACCTCCAGCCATTCGTCGCTCATGGCCTTCAAAGGCGCGATCCGACGCCGCACGCGGTCCACCAGGATCTCCCCGCCGCCGCCCGGTATCGATCCCAGTCCGGCCTCCATAAATCGCTCGAGGATCTCCTCCAACGGCAGACCGAAAACCTTTCGAAAATGGATGAACTCGCTGGGGCTGAACCCGTGAATGTTGATCCGCGGAAACCGGGTCTTGATGTGCGTCAAGAGATCCAGATACCAGTCGAGGGTGAGCTTCGGATGATGCCCCCCCTGCATCAGGATCTGCGTCCCGCCGAGGGCGATCGTTTCCTCGATCTTCCGATCCATTTCCTCATGGGTGATGACATGGGCGTCCTCGTCGGCCTCAACGCGGTAGAACGCGCAAAACTTGCAATAGACATTGCAGACGTTGGTGTAATTGACGTTCCGATCGACAATGTAGGTGACAATCTCGTTGCCGCGTCCCTGATGCGCGGCCGCTTGAACAAGTTGCCGCCGCTCATCCGCCAGCGCGCCCAACTCCTCCAATGGGAGGCGATACAACCGCATCGCCTCCTCCGCTTGAATCCGCGCCCCGCCCCGTACCCGCCGCTTCAATTCATCGGTCGTTCCATTCCCAGTCACGCCGTCAGTTTACTCGATCCCGCTTCACGGACAAGCACCGGTAACGTTTGCGGCGGAAAACGGACGCAGGCAGGGGGCACTGCCATGCGGGGTCTGTTCAAACAGGAATAAATCCCCGCGGACGGGGAACGCAGGCCACTACCGGGCCCGGCCCGGACTCCGGTTCAACCAGGGCAGGTTGTCGGCGTTCCAGCGCCTGCGGGCATCCGGCGTCTTGGCAACCCAGTCGGCCTGCCTTCCGTACTCGGCGTGGCCGTCCACAAACATCATGTTGGATCCCAGAGAATGGCGCCGGCTCGGCCACTCGGCCGCCTCCTGCCCGCTCGCGGGCAGATCGGCGGGATCGATCGCCGTGTCCCAAATGCCATCCGAACGGCTGTCTCCCAGAACGATCATGTCCACCGGTGACACCACGTGCGAAAGCGGCGGCTCCTTGTTCCAGGGTGCCGTGCCTCCGGGAACGAGGTCCGCCCCCAACCCCACATAAGGCAGCGTGAACTCATCCACCCCCCCCCAATCGTTGTATCCGTAGCAGAAACCGGTGACAGCCGGCCTGATAATCTCCGGTTGCCCGGTCCGGACATTGTTCGTCCAATAATACTGGGGCTGTTCCGAGGGACAGTTGAATAGGTCAAGATTGCCGTTCACATAGGGCAACAGACGCGGCGGGAACACAATTTCATTGGCCGGAACCAGAAAATGGCCCGGGAACTTTTCAAAGTCGTGAGTGTACATCACAAGCCCCAGCCCCATTTGCCGAAGATTGTTGAGACACGCCGTCTGTTTGCCCTTCGCCTTCGCCTTCGAAAGCGCGGGCAGAAGCATCGCCGCCAGTATGGCAATAATGGCAATGACCACCAGCAGTTCGATCAGGGTGAAGCCCGCCCGCCTGTCGATGAAACGGGGCCGCTGTAATTCGTTCCGGTTCATGTTGCGTCTTCCTCGCCGCCATGCACACTGGCAGGCGCTTTCATTCGCGGACGGGGAATACCAACGATTCGCGTCGTCCGCCTGTTTTGGAAACTCAGGCTTAAACTATCCCCGGCTCCATGTTCCCACAATGCGCAAAACCCCCGATCACCTATCCGAAACCCACATCGTTGGCAGCCGCACCCACCAGACAATCGTCAGGGCGGAGGATTGCCATGCGCTGCGACTTCAGCAGATCGCCCACGTGGGGATCGCCGATGCCCGCGTCCCCTATCGCATGGTCCGGACAAGCCTCAAAGGCGCGTATCTCCTGGCGTGTTTCTCCGGGGAAGGACGCATCCTCCTCGACGGACGCTGGCAGATCTGCCGGGCGGGCATGGCGTGTCTGGCTCCGCCCCACGTGCCACATGCCTTCCACGCGATCCCCAAAAGCCGTTGGGGCTTCTGCTGGGTCCGCTACCATCAACCCCGCGACCAAAAACCAATCATCACCTCGGCCTCGCCCGTCACCGCCAGATTCGATGCCCGGCCGCTCCGATCCGCAATTTCCGGCCTCTATGAGGAATGCGACGGCGCGAGCGACCCCCTGGCCATCCATCATTGGGTGGAACTCATCCAGACCTACGTGATGCGATTCGCCCAACCGTGGCACATGGACGATCGCCTGTGGCGGCTTTGGGAGACCGTTGACCGCCAACTGGAGGCCGCCTGGTCCCTCGACCGGTTGTCTGAGGTGTCCCACCTGAGCGCCGAACACCTCCGCCGGCTCTGCCATCAGGAACTCGGAAGGAGCCCGATGCACCACGTCACCTTCCTCCGCATGCGGCGCGCCGCCGAACTTCTTGAGGCAACCAACTCAAAAATCGAGAATGTCGCCCTCTCCGTCGGTTACGCGAACCCCTTCGTGTTTTCCAATACGTTCAAGAAATGGATCGGATGGCGTCCCTCGGAATACCGCCGGCGCGGAACCCCCACACCTCGAACCCCACGCGCCGTCCGGCTCCCGAATAAACTGCGGGCCTGACCCACGAAAGGCGGTTCTTGAGCCGGACCCGGCCGTCCGGTTACCGTGGCCTCGTTGCCCAAACCCCAATAGGCGTCCCTCCCATGCGCATCATCGGCGGAACTGCGGCCGGCTTGATCCTCAAGACACCTCCGGGCTTCGACGTCCGCCCCACACCGGATCTCGTTCGCCATGCCGTGTTCAACAGCCTCGGCGGGCGGGTCGTCGGATCACGCGTGCTCGAGCTCTTCGCCGGCACCGGCGCGCTGGGTCTCGAATGCCTCAGTCGGGGAGCCAGCCGCGTCCTCTGCGTCGAAAAATCATCCCGGCACGCCCGCTTCATCCGGCGGAACCTCGAACTCACCCGGCTCCCGTCCGGACAGATGGAACTCCGCGTTCAGGATGCTTTCGCCGCGCTGATGCAACTAGCCGCGCTGAATGAGTCCTTTGACCTCATCCTGGCGGATCCTCCGTATGGAGAGAAGAACGTCGCCCGTCGCTCCACCTCCTTCGCGCAGCGTCTCCTCGACGACACCGCGCTGCCAACCCTGCTTGGTTCCGACGGGCTTCTGATCCTGGGTCACACCCGGCGCGATACGCTGGACCTGCCGAAGTCCTGGCAGGAACGAAAACTCCTCCGTCACGGCGACACCGTGATGCGCTTCCTGCAACGTGAACACTGACTCCCCTTGCCCCCCCGGACGGACCCGGGAAATCCGGCGCTCGCCGTGCGGGTCAGGCACCTTCGTCACCCTCGGAGAGCTTCCGGTAGAGCGTGGCGAGACTGATTCCCAAAACCTGGGCGGTTTGGTCCTTGTCCCCCCCGGTCTGCGCCAACGCGCGGTTCAGGTAGTTGACCTCCTGCTCGCGCAGGAAGTTTTTCAACGGGCCGACCTGCTGGAACGCGGCCCCAGCGCCACTCCCGGCCGGTCTGGCCCCCGCGCCCGCAAATGCCGGAGCGCCGGAAGCCTCGCCGGATTCCCCGTCCAAGGTCACACGCGGCTTGTATACCGTGTCGCTCGCCTCCTTCGAGGCAAGTTGTTGGAGTGATGGCGGCAGGTCCGCGATCTGGATGACGTCGCCCTCGCACAGCGCGCAAGCACGCTCGATTGCGTTCTCCAACTCACGAACGTTGCCCGGCCAGCCATGCGCGCCGAGCACCTCCATCGTGTTCTTTGTGATCTGATAGGGCTGGCCGGTCGCCGGATTCAGCTTGCTCCGGAGGAAGTGGGTCACGAGCAACGGGATGTCCTCGAGCCGTTCCCGAAGACTGGGAAGTTGTATGGGAATGACATTGAGCCGGTAATACAGGTCCTCCCGAAACGCCCCTTCCTTGATCTTCTTCTCAAGAGGTTCGTTGGTCGCCGCCAGCACCCGCACATTGACATAGATCGGCGTGTTGTCTCCCACCCGCCTCACTTCCCGCTCCTGCAAGACCCTCAACAGCCGGCTCTGCAACATCGGCGGCATCGTGCCGATCTCATCCAGAAAAATCGTCCCTCCGTCCGCCTCTTGGAAAAGTCCCTTCTTGTCACTAATCGCCCCGGTGAACGACCCCTTGCGATGGCCGAACAATTCGGACTCGAGCAGGTTCTCGGGGAGCGCGCTGCAATTGACGGGGACAAACGGCGCGAATTGCCTGCTGCTGTTGAAGTGCAGCGCGCGCGCCACCAGTTCCTTGCCGGTGCCGCTCTCCCCCAGAATCATGATCGTACTGTCGGTGTTCGCCACCCGCTCGATCATCTTGAAGACCTCCTGCATCCTCGGCGCGGTGCCTATGATCTGGTTGAACTGATACTTCTTCTTGAGTTGCTTTCGCAGATACACGTTCTCCGAAATCGCGTCGTTGTAGGACAATGCCCGCTGGATGCAGAGCTTGAGTTCATCCACCTTGAACGGCTTCTCCAGATAGTCGTAGGCCCCCTTCTTCATCGCGTCCACCGCCGTCTCGATGGTCCCGAATCCCGTGACCACGATCACGATGGCGGGGGGATTCAGAGAACGCGCCTTCTGCAAAATCTCCAGTCCGTGGGCGCGCGTCTTGTCCAGGTAGAGATCCGTGATCACCAACTCCGGACTGTGCGTCTCCAAGGCCTCCATGGCAGGCTGAAAACTGCTGCATGGATAAACCTCGTGCCCCTCCGCCCGCAACAGCTCCGCCACCATCTGCAGCAAGGTGATTTCATCATCAAGGAGAAGGACTTTCGCCATGTCGTGAAGCTAGGCAAACACCTCTCGCAGAGCAAGCGATTCCTGCCCCTCCAGCCGGGCCGTGCAGGGAATGAAAAGCAGCGGAGGCGGCTCTCGCCACCTCCGTGCACCCCCCGCTGAAAACCCTCGCCGTCGCCCCGAACTTACTTCGGCGGATTGATGATGTCACTCATCTTGAAGATCGGCAGGAACATGCAGATCGCAATGCCACCAACCGTCACCCCCAGAAAAACGATCAGCAAGGGCTCGATCAACGACGTCAAACCTGACAGTGTCGTCTCGATTTCCTCGTCCAGAAAGTCCGCGATCCGCTCCAGCATCGAGTCAATCTTGCCGGTCTGCTCTCCGGCGGTCACCATCCGGATGATGATCGAGGGAAAGACCGGATGCTTGGCAAGCGCCGCCGAAATGCTCTCGCCTCGCTCGATGTCGGTACTCGACGTCCTGATCGCCTTCTCCATCACCACGTTGCCCACCGTGTTCGATACAATGCTGAGGACTTCGAGAATCGGCACACCGCTGCGGATCAGAGAGGCCAGCGTGCGGGTAAACCGCGCCAGACAGATCTTGTGGGCAATCTGGCCAAAGATCGGAAGCT
>DATKEE010000395.1:0-3788 GCA_035544555.1 Candidatus Methylomirabilota bacterium | reverse complement strand
GTTGTCGTGGGTCACCTCGCCCCTGTGCGGCTGCGCGATCTCGTTCGCCCTTTTCAAGGTCATCCAGCGGGTGATCATCAATCAGAAACATCCGTTGCGCCAGACCTACCGGCTCGTGCCGTTCCTGGTGTTCTATGTCGCGTTCGTCCTTTGCCTGGTGACGGTGTGGAAGGGGCTCAAGAATCTCAACCTGGACCTCAATCTCGGACAGGCGTTGATTGTGTCGGCGATCGCCGGCGGGGTGTTCGCCGTGCTTTCGATCTTCTGGGTCCGGTGGCTTCGCGGGCGGCACGAACTGGAACGGATCGCGCGACAGATCGAGGTGAGCGAGGAACTGGAGGAGGGAATTCCCTTTGTTCGCAAGGAATTCCGCCACGAGACCGAGCCCAGACAGGAGCTGCGTCCGGCGGTGGCGGCGGGCTCGGATCTGCCCGCGCGACGCTGGGAGCACCGGCGCGAGTTCGAGTTTGAAAAGATGGAGGCGGTGTTCACGAGCCTGCTGGTGATCAGCGCCTGCTTTCTGGCGTTCGCGCACGGGGCGAATGACACGGCCAACGCGGTGGGGCCGCTGGCGGCCATCGTCGCGATCCTTCAACAGGGAGTCATCCCGGTCGAGGCGGAGGTGCCGGTCTGGCTGCTGGTGCTGGGAGGCATCGGAATCGTGATCGGGCTCGCCACCTGGGGCTACAAGGTCATCGAAACCATCGGCAGGAAGATCACGGTGCTGACGCCGTCGCGCGGTTTTGCGGCCAACATTGGCGCGGCGACCACGATTGTGTTTGCGAGCCGGCTGGGAATGCCGATCTCGACCACGCACACGCTCGTGGGCGCGGTGCTGGGGGTCGGTCTGGCCCGCGGGATCGAGTTTCTGAATCTCCGCATGGTGCGCGACATCTTCATCTCGTGGCTGGTGACCATCCCGGCGGGCGCGTTCCTGGCGGTGGTCTTCTATTTCATCCTGGCGCTGTTGTTCCTGTAAGAGCCAAAACACGCTCTGAGATAATTGTCTCGTCGGTCCGGTGGCGGTGGTTATAGTCGCGCGCATGGTTCACGTGGGCATCGGGTATGACGTTCATGCGCTGGTCGAGGGGCGGAGGCTGGTGTTGGGCGGGGTGGAGATTCCGCATGCGAAGGGGTTGGACGGGCATTCGGACGCGGACGTGTTGATGCACGCGGTGTGTGACGCGGTGCTGGGGGCGCTTGGGCTGGGGGACATCGGGCATTTTTTTCCGAACACCGACGCGCGCTGGCGAAACGCGCCGAGCCGGTTGTTTCTGGAGGAAGCCGCCAGGCAGGCGGACGCACGGAAGGGACGGATCGTGAACGTGGACGTTTCGTTGATTGCGGAGCAGCCGAAGCTGGCGCCGCACACGGGAGCGATGAAGCAATGTGTGGCGGAGGCTCTGGGAATCGGGGTGGAGCGGGTGGGGATCAAGGCCACCACCAACGAGCGGCTGGGATTTCTGGGTCGCGAGGAAGGGATTGCCGCGATGGCGGTGGCGTCGGTGGATCTGCCGGAGTAATGCATGGCGAAGGCGGAGATCAGTTGGAAGGGGCGGACGGCGGAGGGAGTCCGGCGGCAGGTGTATGCCCGCCGGGTGGGGCGGGAGTGGCGGTTTTATGTTCGCGAAAAGCGGTATGACTGTTGGGAGGCGATGCCGGAGCCGCCGTTGGAGGACTGGCTGGAACTGTTGGATGGAGTGCGACGACGGGTCGCGCGCCGGTTGCTGACACCCGGGGAGGAGGACCGGTTGTTGAAACGGATTCGGGAGCGATTTCCGGAGGCGGGCGTGGCCTGACGGGAGCGGATTTATTGACCGGAAGGGGACCGGCGTCGGTGGGGCCGGCCTGGCGGTTCGGCGCGATGGCTCCATGGAATCCGGACTGAGCCGGTTGCGGATTGGGGGCCGGTCAGGAAGGAGCATTGACGCGAGTTGGTTTGTTGGCCAAGATTGCCCGCCTCGAAACACAGAATGCATACGAAATGAAGGCCAAAGTCATGGTAGTGGACGACACGCCCGAAATCCGGCAGGTCGTTCGGGCAATTCTGCAATCCGAGAATTACGAGGTCTCGGAAGCCGCGGACGCCGCGTCGCTGAAGAAGTCGTTTCAGGGGTCGCAGCCGGACGTGGTTCTGCTGGATCTGACGCTGCCGGACGGCAACGGGCTCGACCTGCTGCCGGTGATCCGCAAGCAGTGGCCGGGGACCGAGGTGATAGTGCTGACCGGGCATGCGACCTTTGACGCGGCGGTCGAGGCGACGAAGCGTGGGGCCTACCATTTTCAGAACAAGCCGGTGGACAACAAGAGTCTGCTGCTGCTGGTGGAGCGGGCGATCGAGCACAAGCAATTGAGCGAGGAGGCGAGTTCGCTTCGCAAGGCGCTCATGACCATGAGCGGGGGCACTTCCCCGGTGTTCAAGTCCGCCTCCATGAAGGCGGTCATCCGCACCATTGAACGCGTGGCGCCCAGTGACGTGTCCATCCTCATCACCGGCGAGAGCGGCACCGGCAAGGAGGTCATTGCGGATTTGATTCACGCGATGAGCCCCCGTTGCAACGGGCCGTTGATCAAAATCAATTGCGCCGCCCTGCCGCGCGAACTCATCGAGAGCGAATTGTTCGGTTCGGTGAAGGGCGCCTTCACCGGGGCGGTGGGCGACCGCGAGGGCCTGTTCCGCCAGGCCGAGGGTGGAACGCTGCTGCTGGATGAGTTGTCCGAGATGCCCATCGACACCCAAAGCAAGCTGCTCCGGGTCCTGCAGGAAAAGGAAGTGCGGCCGGTGGGCGGCCGGACCAGTTACAAGACCAACTGCCGGATCGTCGCCGCGACCAATCGCCAGACCGAGGAGGCGATCAAGGAGGGCAAGTTGCGCGAGGATTTGTATTACCGCATCAGTGCCATCTCCATCGACCTGCCTCCGTTGCGCGAGCGCCGGGAGGATATCCTGCCTCTGGCCAATTCGTTCCTGAAACATTACGCGGGGCAGGCGGGCCGGGCGCTCACCGGCTTCAGCGATGCCGCCGAGGAACGCCTGCAAAGCTACGACTGGCCGGGCAACGTGCGGCAATTGCAAAACGAGGTCCAGCGCGCCGTGCTCATGTGCGATGCCAATGCCGTGGACGTGCATGACCTCTCCATTACCGCCGTCAGCGCGGCCGCGGAATTGGATGACGCGAACCTGACCCTCATGGAGGCGATGGAACGCAACACGATCGTCCAGATGCTCAAGGAAACCGGCGGGAACAAACTCGAGACCGCCAAACGCCTCGGAATCGGCCGCCAGACCCTCTACAACAAGATCAAGGCCTACGCCATCGAGGTCTGATCCGCCGGGTCACAAATACTCTCCGATGGCTTCGCGGAATTTTCTCTCCGGAGGGCGGAACAACTCCCGGGCGGGCTGGGCGTCGCCCACATTGTCCTCCTTCAACATGATCAGTTGATCCCGGTTCAGCGGCGCGGCCTTCCGGAACACCACGGGATACACCCACTCCAAAAAAGCCGCCTGCAACCGGGCGACCGGGAGCGGCACATGCGCTTTCCAACGGCGCCGTCCCATCACTTCCAGCAGGGTGTCCAGGAGTTCGTTCAGGCTGAACCGGTCGGGTCCGCACAAATCGAACACCTTTCCCACCGACGCCGATTCGGCGAGTGCCGCCGCAAAACAATGGGCCACGGATTCGACGTGGACGGGTTGCAGTGTTGGCCGGCCGGAGCCCATGACGGGCAACACCGGAAACCAGCGCGCCATGGTGGCGAACAGATTCACGAGGTGATCCTCCGGA
>DATKEE010000394.1:0-3195 GCA_035544555.1 Candidatus Methylomirabilota bacterium | reverse complement strand
CGATAAGTTGGGTTCCTGGACGGAGCATGAGATGGAGGCGATCCGGCATTACTCGGGGATTGCCCGATACGAGATTGAGTTTGAGGTTCCGGTTGAGTGGAGCGAGGAGGGAGTGCGCATGGACCTGGACCTGGGGAGCTTGTGGTCGATGGGACGCGTGACTCTCAACGGAAGGGATTCGGGCATTGTGTGGAAACCTCCGTTCCGTCTGGATGTCACCGGATTGTTGGAGCCGGGAACGAATCGTTTGGAAGTGGAGGTGGCGAACACGTGGGCCAACCGGCTCATAGGCGACGCCGGCCTCCCCGCCGGGGAACGCCGGACGCGGACCAACATCACGCGGAGCGGCGGGAAACCGTGGGGGGAAGTGGCGTTGAACGAATCAGGTTTGCTGGGGCCTGTCCGATTGATCCCGGCGACGAGCAGGCGCGTGAATCTTTCCGAGTGATTTGCCGGGCTTCACGCGTTTGATAGAGGCACGCCCATGAATCGTGTGGACCGACTGTTCGCGATGGTGGTGCACCTCCAAAGCCGGCGCGTGGTGCGGGCGGAGGATCTGGCGGCGCATTTCGAGATCAGTGTTCGCACCGTTTATCGCGACCTGGCGGCGTTGGGCGAGGCGGGCATTCCCATCACGGCCGAGGCCGGCGTCGGCTACAGCCTGGTCAAGGGCTACCATCTCCCGCCGGTGATGTTCACCGCCGAGGAGGCCAGCGCGCTTTCGGTGGGCGGAAAACTGGTGGAGCATCTCACGGACGCCTCGTTGCGCAAGCAGATGGAGACCGCGTTGCTCAAGATACGTTCCGTTCTGCCGCGCGACCGCCAGGATTATCTCGAACGACTGGAACGCTCGACAGCCGTCGTCACCCGCGGTTCGGAGACGACACCGAGGCTCGCGAGCGAGGCGTTGATTCCGCTGCAGCGCGCGGTTGCCGGGCGGCGCGTGGTGGCGCTCCATTATCAGGACGGCAAGCGGCGCCAAATCACGCGGCGCGAGGTCGAGCCTCTGGGCCTGGTGTACTATTCCGACAACTGGCATCTCATCGCCTGGTGCCGGTTGCGGCGGGACGTGCGCGATTTTCGAAGCGACCGGATCCTGAAGCTGCGGTTGGAGGACGAGGTCTTTTCCGGGCATGCCGACTTTTCATTGAAGGGGTATCTGGAGGCGGAGGCGCGTTCGGGGGAGTTCCAGGTGGCGCGTGTCCGGTTCGCGCCCGAAGTGATGGACCGCGTGCGCCGCGAACGATCCTGGGGACTCGTGGAGGAACTGCCGGGGCCGGAAGGGACTGCGGTTTCCCTGCTGGATTTTTCCCTGGAATGGCTTGCCGGCTGGGTGTTGTCGTTTGGCTCGAAAGCGGAGGTGATCGCACCCGAGCTGCTCAAAGCGCTCGTGGCTGGAGAAGCGGGAAAGGTCGCCGGCCGCTACCCGACGGGGCGGCCGCTCGTCCCGATGGATCCGCCCTTGTCCCCGGGGTCGCGACGACGGAGCGCGGCTGTGCCTGCGCCGGGAGGGGGCGTTCGACCGGTTGAAAAAGTCTCCTGACACAGGGTTGTCAGTGGCCCCGGCTACCGTGCGCATGGTTGACGCGGCTTCGAGTGTCGCGGCGATGAACCGAAACAAAATCAGGAAACCAAACACGACCATGACCACGAAAAAAGACGCTGTGAACTGGTTTGAACTTTACGTCGCGGATTTTGACCGCGCGAAGCGCTTCTACGAAACCGCGCTGCAAACCAGATTGGAGGGAGCGGAAATGGAAACTTGCCGGATGGGCATCTTTCCCTTCGACAATGCGAACGGTGTGGGCGGCGCGATCACAAAGATGGACGGCATGGCGCCCGGTCCGGGGGGAACGATGATCTACCTGAACGTGGAAGGGGATCTCGACGGTGTGTTGGAGCGCATTCCCGGCGCCGGCGGTTCGGTGGTGAAAGCCCGGACATCGATTGGCGAGCACGGCTTCATCGCCATTTGCAAGGACACCGAGGGGAACGTCGTCGGGCTGCACAGCATGGTGTGAGGATCCCTCGAATTCCCGGCTGAACGTGTCCTCAACCGGTCGGCTTGTTCGTTGTTTCTCCGGACACCGCGGCCGAAGCGGCGGACGGCTGGCCGTGTCAGCCATGAATGAAAGGCGATTATGAAGATCCTGGTGACCGCTCCGGCGGGCGAGATCGGACGAAGAGTGCTCAGTGAATTGCTGGCGCCGGAATTCTCGGTGCGAATCATCACACGCGACCCGGGCCGGTTGGCGGGGGAGATACGGGAGCAGGTGGAAATCGTTCGCGGTGCGACGGATGACCCCATCGCCCTCCGCAGGGCACTGGACGGTGTGGATTCGATGTTCTGGCATATCCCGGGGGCGTCATCGGAAGGGACCGACGTTCGGGGCCGCTACCTGCGATTTGCCCGCGCCGGCTGTCAGGCAATTCGCGAGGCGCAAACACCGCGGGTCGTGACCGTTTCCGCCGTCGGCAAGGGAGTCGCGCGCGATCCGGGACTCGTCTCCGCGCTTCATGAGAGGGAGGGTGTTCTCAATGAATCCGGCGCGGCATTTCGTCATTTGCGCTCCGGTGTGCTGGGGGAGAATCCCCATTCACCGGAACGGCCGGCGTTCGCTGACGGTAACCTGTCGCGATCGATGTCCGGCGAGGTCCCGCCATCCATGGTGGAGGCGGACGACTTGGCCGACGCCGCCTTGAGGTGGCTCGTGAGGCGGGATTGGGAGGGGACGGCCCGGATGGCGGTTCACGGTCGCGGGGACCATTGGTTCAGTCAGGCCGTCGCTGTGATGGAAACGTAACATTCACGGGCTTGCGATCCCGCAACAATGTCGGAAGTTGGCTGCGCTGCCCTTCAATGAAAGATGACAAATCCGCCGTCTGGTCTTGTCACTGCGGCGACCAGACTCCAGGTGGGGACGCCATCGGCGCGGCCTTGCTCGGAAGTGGGGTTGCCCGTCTCATCATAGACCCGCCAAGCCACGGTTCCGCCCCGGCCCCACCCGGTGCCTTCCGTCCATGCCAGAAGCACCTCGCCATGGTCGTTGCCGACCACCACGGGGTGCTTGCCCTGGGTGGGTGGCGAAACAGGCTCCGACACCCGGCCGGTTTTCGGGTTCACGCGCACATAGAAGACCCGTTCATGCGTTTCAGCGGCGGCCAGCACGCCGTCTTTGGTTTCCGACAGGAACG
>DATKEE010000393.1:0-5375 GCA_035544555.1 Candidatus Methylomirabilota bacterium | reverse complement strand
CATTGACGGCGCGGGTCATTGCGAATCGTGTGTGGCACCATCATTTCGGCACGGGTCTCGTGGACACGCCCGGTGATTTCGGTGAACTGGGAGGACAGCCGAGTCATCCGGAGTTGCTCGACTGGCTTGCGATCCGGCTTCAACAACGTGACTGGCGCCTCAAGTCGCTGCATCGGGAAATGCTGCTGTCGCGAACCTATCGACAATCCTCCGCCTGGCGGGAGCCCGCCGCGGCGATCGACGCGGAGGGGCGCTTGTTATGGCGGTTCCCGCCGCGCCGACTGACGGCGGAGCAGATCCGGGACACCCTGCTGAGCGTGGCCGGCGTGCTGGACACGCGGATGGGCGGGCCCGGCTTCCGGCTCTATCGCTATCTTCAGGACAACGTCGCCACCTACATCCCTCTGGAGGAGCACGGACCGGACACCCGCCGCCGCGCCGTCTATCACCAGAACGCCCGCGCGACCCGCGTGGATCTGTTGACCGATTTCGATGCCCCCGACTGCGCCTTCCCGGCGCCGGATCGTTCGACGACCACGTCGCCGTTGCAGGCGCTGACGCTCCTGAACCACTCGTTCACGCTCGACATGGCGGAGGCGCTGGCGAGTCGGTTGGAGCGGGACTGTCCGACGGGGGGAGTGGAGGCGCGGATCGGCCGGGCTTTTCAACTCGCCTTCGGACGCGACCCGGACGCGATGGAGAGCGAAGCCGGCATCGCGCTGGCGCGCGACCATGGTCTGCCGGCATTTTGTCGCGCGTTGCTGAACGCGAACGAGCTGATTTACGTGGAATGAACCCATGCACTGAACGCGATTTGTTGGGCCGGGTATTGGACCGCCGGGCGTTTCTCGGCCAGACGGCCACGGCGTTGACCGGACTGGCGTTGACGCGATTGTTGACCCGGGACCTGTGGGGGCGCGAAGCACCGGCGGGTGTTCCGCATTACCGGGCCCGTGCGAAGCAGATACTGCACATCTTCTGTCCGGGCGGGGTCTCGCACGTGGATCTCTGGGAGCACAAGCCGGAACTCGAGAAGCGCCACGGCGAACCGTTGCCGGGCGAGGGGAACTTCCTCAGCTTTCAGGGGAAGAATGGAAATCTGATGAAGAGCCCGTGGCCGTTCGTTCCCGCGGGGCGCGGCGGCAAACTCATCTCCTCGCTCCTGCCCCGCCTCGCGCGGCACGTGGACGACATCGCTTTCATCCACTCGATGACCTCGCGGACCAACACCCACGGTCCCGGGTGCGTGTTCATGAACACGGGGTTCGCGCGCGAGGGATTTCCCAGCGCCGGCGCATGGATCAGTCACGCCCTCGGCAGCGCGAATGAGAATCTGCCGACCTTCATCGCGATGCGGGATGTTCGCGGCGAACCGCCGAACGGGAAGGCCAACTGGAGCAACGGATTCCTGCCCGCCCGTCATCAGGCCGTGGCCATCAGCGCCCAGCAGCCCATCCGCAACCTGTCCCGGCCGGACGGCGTGACGGAAGACGGGGACGTTGCCACACGCGATTACCTTCGCCGGTTGAATCTTCAACACGCCGCGGAACGGCCCGGCGACAGCGAATTGCGCGCGCGCATCGCCGCCTATGAACTGGCCGCGCGCATGCAACTCGCCGCCCCGGAGGCCGCCGATCCTGGCCGGGAACCGGCGTCCATCCATCGACTCTACGGCACCGATGATTCCAATCGCTTGAAGGCCGCCTACGCGCGGAATTGTCTGCTTGCCCGCCGCTTCCTCGAACGGGGGGTGCGCTACGTGAGTCTCTATTGCGCCTCCCGCGCGTCCGGCGTGGACGGGTTGCTCAATTGGGACGCCCACAAAACGCTGAAGTCCGATTACGAGCGGCATTGTCCGATCTTCGACGGACCCACCGCGGCGCTGCTGAGCGATCTGAAATCGCGGGGGATGCTCGAGGACGTGCTGGTGCTCTGGACGACCGAGTTTGGCAGGATGCCGACTCACCAGGAGGGAACGTCCGGACGCGACCACAATCCGGACGGGTTCACCTGCTGGATGATGGGGGCGGGGGTTCGGGGCGGCGTCAGCCACGGAGCGACGGATGAATTCGGCCGGCGCGCGGTGGACCGGGTCACCACCGTGTATGACTATTACGCCACCGTGCTGCACCTGATGGGATTCGATCACGAGCGCCTGATCGTGCGGCATAACGGAGCGGACCGACGCCTGACGGACGTGCATGGGCACGTGATCCGTGAGGTCCTGGCGGACGGAGGCTGAGAGCCTGTTTTAAAAATCGAAGGGGTCCTGTTTTCTCGGAAAAGGCTCTCTGGCGAGGCGCGACGAGGGAGCATAGCCTTCGCTCTGTGACCGAGGAGCAACGAAGCCAGAGAACCTTTTCCGGGAAAACCCTCCGGGCGGCGGTCCTTTTGCCCGGGTCCCGCGTTGGCTCAACCGTCACAGCCCGCAGAGGGGATGCTCCGGTCTCGCCGCCTTGGCCCCGGCCAAAATCCCTCGCCACAGGACCCCTTCGATTTTTAAAACAGGCTCTGAGGGGGCAAAGAAGAAGGGTTGCGTCCGAGCGCCGGTTTGCGTCAAGAATAGCCGCACACCATGAAACGCCTGCTCCTATCCGTACTGTGCCTGGCCTGCGTGCTGTCCGCCGGGGCCGCGCAACGACCGAACATCGTGTTCATTTTCTCCGACGACCACGCCATCCAGTCGATTGGCGCGTATGGATCGACGATCAATCTGACGCCGAACATCGATCGGTTGGCGAACGAGGGCGCGTTGTTCGTGAATTCATTCTGCGCGAATTCGATCTGCGGACCCTCGCGCGCGACCGTCCTCACCGGCAAGCACAGTCACATCAACGGATTCAGGCGCAATGGCGACCTGTTCGATGGATCGCAGCAGACCTTCCCCAAGCTCCTGCAACAGGCGGGCTATCAAACCGCGATGATCGGCAAGTGGCATCTCACTTCGCACCCCACCGGGTTCGACCATTGGGAGGTCCTTCCCGGGCAGGGCAGCTATTACAATCCGGACTTCATCCAGATGGACGGCACAAGGAAACGCCGCGAGGGGTATTGCACGGATCTCATCAGCGAGATGACTCTGGAATGGCTGCGGAACGGACGGGACAAGGACAAGCCGTTCATGCTGATGACCCAGCACAAGGCCCCGCATCGCAATTGGGCGCCGCATCCGCGTCATTTCGGACGTTATCCCGAGGGAAGCATTCCCGAGCCGGAGACATTGTTCGACGATTACTCGGGCCGCACGCGATTGTTGCATGAACAGGAGATGTCGATCCGCGATCACTTCTTCTGGGCGCACGACATGAAGTTCCATGGAGAGAACCGGTTCCCGGAACACTTCATGTCGGGAAACGCGAATGGCGAGTACCGGCGGATGAACGAGGAACAGAAGCGCGAGTGGGACGCGTATTACGAGTCGCGCAACCAGAGCTTCATCCGGAGCATGGAGGCCGGCGAATTGAGCGAGGACGACATCGTGCGCTGGAAGCATCAGCGTTACATGCACGATTACCTGGGCAGTGTGCAGGCCGTGGATGACAGCGTGGGCCGGCTGCTGGAGTACCTGGACGAGAGCGGGCTGGCGGAGAACACCATTGTCATATATTCGTCCGACCAGGGTTTCTACCTCGGCGAACACGGCTGGTATGACAAGCGTTGGATGTTCGAGGAGTCCCTGAAGATGCCGTTTCTGATCCGCTGGCCGGGAGTGGTCGATGAAGGTGTGAAATCCACCGCGCTCATTCAGAACATCGATTACGCGCCCACGTTCCTGGAAGTGGCCGGCGCGGAAATTCCACCGGACATCCAGGGCCGGAGTCTCGTGCCGTTGTTGAGGAACCAGGGGCGGTCGCCGTCCGACTGGCGGGACGCCATCTACTACGCCTATTACGAAAATGCCGCGGTGCACATGGTGCCGGTGCACGACGGCGTCCGCACGGACCGGTATTCGGCGATGTTCTTTCCGCGCACGCGCGAGTGGCAGTTGTTCGATCTCGAGAACGATCCCAGGCAGCTTGCGAGTGTTCATGATCACGCCAATTACGCCGGTGCGCTGACGGCGTTGCAGCAGCGGTATCGCGACCTGCGGGCGTTCTACGATGTGAACACGGCCATCATTCCCGCGACTCGCGGCGATGAAACCTGGTGGCGGGATCGTGACCGGGCGAAGACCGAACAGGCCCGGCAGGGGGACGTGGACCTCGTGTTCATCGGCGATTCGATCACGCAGGGCTGGGAAGGAGCGGGCAAGGCGGTCTGGGAAAAGTTTTACGCGGACCGCAAACCCCTGAACCTGGGATTCGGAGGGGATCGCACGGAGCATGTCATCTGGCGGTTGACGCAGGGGAATCTGGGAGAACTCAAACCGAAGGCGGCGGTGTTGATGATCGGGACCAACAACACCGGGCATCAGATGCAGGACCCGGATCAGGTCGCCGAGGGGGTGCGTCGTATTCTGGAAATCCTCGGTGAACGCGCGCCGGAAACGAAGGTGCTGTTGCTGGGGATATTCCCGCGCGGACGCTGGCCGATGGACGAGATGCGCCAGAACAACGTGGCGATCAACCAGATCATCCGCCGGTTCGCGGATGGAGATCGGGTGCGCTATCGCGACATTGGAGACGTGTTCCTTGCGGAGGATGGTTCTTTACCGCGCGAGGTCATGCCGGACCTGCTGCATCTGAATGAAAGCGGCTACGAACGCTGGGCCGAGGCGATCGAGCCGACGTTGAAGGAATGGGGACTTTAGGAGCCTGTTTTGAAAACCCCGGTTGGGTGTCCCGCCTTCAGGCGGCCCATGGAACTCGACCCAGCGATTCCAGGATGATTTTCATCAACAATCTCCCATCCATGAAACGATGCTTCGTGTTCCTGTTGCTGCTTGCGCCGTGGCTGGTGATGGCGGCGGCCAGACCCAACGTGCTCTTCATCGCCATCGATGATCTGAACGACTGGGTGGGACCTCTCGCGGGCCATCCGCAGGTGCAAACCCCCAACCTCGACCGGCTCGCGGCGCAGGGGACCACGTTCCTGAACGCGCATTGCCAGTCGCCGCTCTGCAATCCCTCGCGCACGAGCGTGATGACCGGGCTGCGCCCCTCGTCCACGGGGATTTATGGATTGTCGCCCTGGTTCCGTGAATTGGACGAGTTCAAGGATCTCGTCACCCTGCCGCAATACTTCGAACAGCACGGCTACAGGACCCTCTCCACCGGCAAGATTTATCACGGCGGTTACGGACGCGGGAGAAGCAATCAAGAATTCAATGTCCTGGGCCCTGGAGCGAGTGTCGGCGCGCGGCCTCCGGAAAAGCTGGTGCGGACCCCGTTTGGCAATCATCCGTTGGTCGATTGGGGAACATTTCCGCACCGCGA
>DATKEE010000392.1:0-7210 GCA_035544555.1 Candidatus Methylomirabilota bacterium | reverse complement strand
AATTTCGATCTGCCGGAGTCGGTGGTGCAGAACGAAACCCGCAACGTGGTCTTCAACATCGTCAACGAAAACCAGAAGCGCGGTGTGAACCGCGAAGTGATCGAAAAGCAAAAGGACCAGATTTACGGCGTCGCGAGCCGGGCGGCCCGGGACCGCGTCAAGTCCGGCTACATCTTCCAGAAGATCGCGCATCAGGAAGGCATCCGGGTCAACCAGGCCGAGGCCGCCGCCCGCGTGCAGTTGCGGGCCAGCAGCTACAACATGACCCCCCAGCAATTCGTGAAGGAACTCGAGAAACGCGGCGGCGTAGGCGAAATCTACGACGAACTCCTGAACGAAAAAGTGCTCGAACTCCTGCAGCAATACGCCCGGTTCGAGGATGTCCCGGCGGAGCCCGCCCCCGAGACCCGGCCGCAAGCGGACGCGGGGACGGGTCCAGCACCCTCGCAGCCTCCGACGTGAGTCGGATCACTTTCAGAGCGGACTCACGTCCGCTGCTACGAGAGGGACGGGGCGTCAACGCGCTTCTCCTTCACGCCCGTAGCCTCCGACGTGAGTCGGATCACTTCCCCATCGATTGCCGCCAAACCTTCGCGAATCCACGGCCAAGTCACCTCATCCGAACCAGCGCCCATTCGAAGGTTGCCCCAGTGCGGTGGCGCTTTCGATGTTCGCGAGTCTTGCCCCGGAAAGAGGGGTCAGAGCGGACTTACGTCCGCTGCTACGAACCGGACGAGGGTCAACGCGCTTCTCCTTCACGCCCGTAGCCTCCGACGTGAGTCGGATCACTTCCCCATCGATTGCCGCCAAACCTTCGCGAATCCACGGCCAAGGCACCTCATCCAAACCAGTGTCCATTCGAAGGTCGCCCCAGTGCGGTGGCGCTTTCGATGTTCGTGAGTCTTGCCCCGGAATGAGGGGTGAGAGCGGACTTACGTCCGCTGCTACCAGCCGAACGACCAGTCGCGCCGGATCGGAGATCGGCGCTCCGGGAACCCGGGTTCACGTCACCCGTCCGAACTTCTTCTCCAGTTCGCGGAGATTCATCTCGATCAGTGTCGGTCGTCAGTGCGGACACGTGTAGGGCATTTCGCAGCGGCGCAGGTCGGCGACGAGCTGTTCGAGTTCCGGCCCGCTCAAGGGATCGTTCGCCTTCACGGCGTGCCGGCAAACGGTCTTGGCAATGGTTTCCTCGCCCAGCCGCAACAGGTTCACTCCCTGCCCGGCGGCCTTCAATTCGTCCACCAACCCGAGCACAAACTTTCTGGGCTCGGACCCCTTCACGAACGGCGGCAGCGCGTCCAGCAGAAACGTCCGTTCGCCAAATTCGCTCAGGCCAACCCCCATCCGCGTCAGCGTGGACAGATGTTCGCGGAGGAACCGGGCGTCCAGCGGCGCGAGTTCCACCGTCTCGGGCAGGAGCAACCGCTGGGAGGGAGCCTGGTGATCGTGTTCCATCCGGCGGAGCATCTGCTCGAACAGAATCCGTTCGTGGGCGGCATGCTGATCGAGGAGCACCAGGCCGCGATCCGATTCCAACACGACATACAACCGCCCAATCACTCCAATCAGCCGCAGCGGCACCCTCAATAATGGCGTTGCTCCCGGCGGGAGGTCACTCGCCGGAGAAGCGCCGGTCGCAGCCTGCCTCGCTTCTGCCGGTTCGACGCCGGCCGGCGTGGTATCCGGTTCCGCCGCGACGGGAGACCCGGAGTCCATTGGGACCGGGCCGGCGTGGGCGGGTGCGCGGGGCGTCGGGGCCACGAACTGTCCCTTGCCGGGTGACACCTCCCCCAGGTCCAGATCGCGTTCCCGTGGTGGAAAGGACCGTGCGGAAGGCCGGGCAGGCACGGGTTGCGATGGGTTGGATGGCTCCGGGGTGAAGGAGAGGGCGGGAGCTGAGGATGAGGCGGGGCCGGGGGAGGGAGAGGCCGAAGGAGATTGGGCCGGCGAGGAGTGGAAGGCGACCAATGCCTCGCGCACGGCGGCGGCCACGTGTTCGCGCACGGCCCGTTCGCGGTGGAATTTCACCTCGCGCTTCGAGGGATGGATGTTCACATCCACTTCCGCGGGGTCGAGTTCCAGAAACAGACAACAGACCGGGTAGCGGCCCTTCATCAACGCGGTGTGATATCCCTCGAACAGCGCGTAGTTCAGCCCCCGATTCTCGACCGGGCGACGATTGACGAAGAGATGCTGATCCTCCCGGGTGGAGCGCGAGACACCCGGCGCGCCGATCCAGCCCCGGACTCGGAGGGCGCCCGCTGGAACCGACGCCTCCGGGTCGCTCGATGAGGAGCGCCAGGCGGGCAATTCCCCCTGATAATCCACCTTCAAGAGCCGGGTCTCGCCTCCCTGAAGGGAGCGCAGCCGCTGGCCCACGGCTTCCACCGGATCGGAACCCGGAATGGGCGGCAATTGCCACAGGGTGCGTCCATCCCGCACCAGGGTGAAGGCGACCCCGGGATGGGCCAGCGCGGCGAGCGTCAGATAATGCTGGATGTGCGAGGTCTCCGTCTCTTCGCTGCGGAGAAATTTTCGGCGCGCGGGAAGGTTGGAGAACAATTGCCGGACCTCGACGCAGGTTCCGGGGGCGGCGCCGGCGGCCTTGACCTCGAGGATCCGGCCGGCATTGATGACCACCTGGGTGGCCTCGACTGCGCCCTGATCGCGTTCGCGCGTGGTGAGCAGAAACCGGCTGACACTCGCGATGCTCGGCAGCGCTTCGCCGCGGAATCCCATTGTGAAAATCGACGACAAATCCTCCGCCCGCCGGATCTTGCTCGTGGCATGGCGCTCCAGGCAAAGCAGCGCATCGTCGCGGCTCATCCCGAGCCCATCGTCCGTCACCCGGATCAAACTTCGTCCCCCCGCCTGAATCTCGACCGTGACACGCCGCGCCTCCGCATCGAGCGCATTCTCGACGAGTTCCTTGACGACACTGGCGGGGCGTTCGACGACCTCGCCGGCGGCGATCTGGTTGGCGACCTGTTCGGGCAGCAGTTGAATCCGGTTCATGCCGCGCGAACTGTAACAGGGAGGACCTCGTTCTGGCCAAGCGCAAGATTCATCCCGGGAGGCCCGGCCATCGAGCGATTTTGTGGGTACCAAACTTTGTTACAATTGTAACAACAGTTGGTCGGCGGGATTCATCGGGCTTATCGGAGTTCTCAGACGAGATTCACCGGATCGATGTCCACGATGACGCTCACATCCTCGGCGGGTTGCCAGTGTTTCAACAGCTCGGCGAGGATGCGGCTGAGCCGGCTCATCTGTCCGGTGCGGAGCATGATTTGATGGCGAGAATCGGACTCGGCCTTGAGAAGCGGAGCGGGCGCGGGGCCGGCCAATCGCAGGTCCTTCAAGTCCTTCAAGGCCCCCTCGAGTTCGCGCTTCAGATGTCCGGCGGAGAAGCCGACCTTGTCCTCGTTTCTACCGCGCAGGGTGAGCAGGGCGACGCGGCTGACGGGCGGATACTGAAGCTGGCGGCGGAACTCGATCTCCTGCTCATAGAAGCCCGCGAAGTCGTGGCGACGCGCGTATTGGATGGCCGGATGGAACGGCGTGAAGGATTGGACAAACACCTCGCCTTCGACGTCGCCGCGTCCGGCGCGACCGGCCACCTGGGTGAGGAGTTGGAAGGTGCGTTCCCCCGCGCGGAAATCCGGCAGATGAAGACTGAGATCGGCATACACGATTCCCACGAGCGTGACGTTGGGAAAATGCAGACCCTTGGCGATCATCTGGGTGCCGACGAGGACGTCAATCCTGCCGGTGCGGAAATCGCCGAGGATGCGGCGGTAATCGTCCTTCCGTTTGAGGAGATCGGAATCCATGCGCTGAATGCGGGCATGGGGGAAGAGCTTGCCGAGTGTCTCCTCGACCTTCTGGGTGCCGAGTCCGGAGTAACGGATTTCGGGATTGCGGCATTGGGGTTCGGGGCAGCGGTCGGGGGCGCGGGTGGAGTGGCCGCAGACGTGGCAGAGGAGCCGGGCAGCCTGGCGATGGAAGGTGAGCGAGACGCTGCAATTGGGGCATTGGGCGACGTATCCGCATTTCGGGCACTGGAGCGACGCGGAGTAGCCGCGGCGGTTGAGGAAGAGGATGGTCTGTTCGCGTTTCTCGATCCGTTGATGGATCGCCTCCTTCAGTTCGGGGGAGAAGATGGGAATGCCCTTTTCCTTGCGCGCCGCCTGGCGCATGTCGATCACGCGCACGATGGGCATCTGTTTGTTGTCGGCCCGGGTGGGCATTTCGAGCAGGTGATATTTTCCACGTTGAACATTGTGAAAGCTCTCCATGGAAGGCGTGGCGGAGCCGAGGACGACGACGGCATTTTCCATCCGCCCGCGATAGACGGCGACGTCGCGGGCGTGGTAGCGGGGGGATTCCTCCTGTTTGTAGGAGCCCTCGTGTTCCTCATCCACGATGATGAGACCGAGCGGTTCGACGGGGGCGAAGATGGCCGAGCGGGCGCCGATGACGATGCGGGCGCGGCCCTGGCGGATCTTGTGCCACTCGTCGTGTCTTTCGCCGGCGGACAGGTGGCTGTGCAGCACCGCGACGAGTGTGCGGAGGGGGCCGGAGCTGAAGCGCGCCTTGAAGCGTTCGACCGTCTGCGGCGTGAGCGAAATCTCCGGGACGAGCACGATGGCGCCCTTGCCTTGTTGCAGGGCATGGGCGAGCGCCTGCAGATACACTTCCGTCTTGCCGCTGCCCGTGACGCCGTGGAGCAGAAAAGTTCCGGGGGCCGGCTGGCCGCTGGTGACGCCCGATTCATCGAGGGCGCAAAGGATGGGCTTCAGGGCGGATTGTTGCTCGGAATTCAGCGGCAGGGGTTGGGTGGGAAGAATGTGCTCGTGCGCGTAGGGGTCGCGTTCGGAAATCCGCGGAGCGATCACCAACAGACCCTTGTCCTCGAGGCGGCGGACGGTGGCGGCGGTGGTCTGAGCGAGCTGGAGCAGTTCCTGGAGCGGCATTTCCCGTCGTTCCTCGATGAGATTCCAAATCTCCTGCTGTCGGCGAGTCAGTTTGGGCGGATCGCCATTGGGCGGGAGGCTGTGGACGTGGAGGCGTTCGCGCCAGCCTTCCTCCTCCTTGCGGACGGCTTCGGGGAGCAGGCTTTTCAGGGCGGTTTCCGGGGCACAGCAGTAATACTCGCTGATCCAGCGTGAGAGCTTCAGCACCTTGGGGGTCACGAGTGTCTGGCGGCCGATGACCTTGAGAAGGGGACGGAGATTGGTGTGAGTGGATTCCTCGACGAGGGCGGTCACCACGCCGAGCAGTTTGCGGGGACCGAAGGGGACTTGGACGCGGCTGCCGACGTCCACTTGCGCAGCCAGTTCCGGAGGGATCGAGTAGTCGAACTCCCGGCGCAGAGCCAGTTCCAGCGTCACGCGCGCAACCATGTTCAGGCGATCATGCGGGGAAGGGCCGGGGCGTCAAGCGGCCAGCCTGGTCCCTTATCCCAAATACCCCCGCCGCGGCATCAGCCGGTATCGCTCGAGCACCCCGCCCACCGACGCGACAACCTCCCGCGGCAGATGGCCGCCCGCATGCAACCGCGGTGGAGCCACGCCCGCCGCGCCGGGCCCATGCGCAAAATAGTGATCCATCGCCTTGTTCGCGTTCGCAAACGGATTCCCCTCTGGCAAACCCGTCACCAGATCAAACACCTCGTTCACCGCCAGCGTCAATCGCCCCGACAACTCCATGGCCGCCTCCCTCTCTCCCGCGTCCAGATGCTTCAACAATTCCGCGAAGGTTTCCGCCAGACAGTTCGCCGTGCTCAACAGAAATCCGTGATAGGGTCCGCCGGCCGAGGACGGCCATTTCGCGTAATCCCCCTCCGCTCCCCGCACGAGAACCACCCCCTCGAGATCCTCGCCCGACAACGCCACATGATCCGCGCCGCTCGTGTCTTTGAAGAGTATGAAATTCCCGAACCGCCGCGCCAAATCCGCCACCAATCCCGGCTCCATTTCGTTCAACGTCACCTGCGGCAGTTGATACAGCGCCGTGGGGTAGCCGGCCTCGAGCAGTCCCTCCAACGCGGTCCGAATGGCCTCCTGCGAAAGTTCCGCCCCCTTCGGCGGACAAAACGTAAACCCGCAAAGCGGCGTCTCCCCCCAAAGCGCGTCCATGTCCCTCACCCCCGTCCGCTCGCGCAACCATTCAGCCGTCTCCAGCGCCATCCGCAAGGCCTCGTCTCCCCCCGTCTTCAACACGCCCGCCAGCACATGCAATTCGTGCCTCCCGGCCGCCTCCAACGCCAACCCCAAAACCTCCCGCACCTCCTCCGACTCCATCTCCCAGCCATCGCCCGTCGATCCCGGCACCAACAATCCCTTCACATGCGGCACCAGATTCGCAATGTGCGCCTGCATCCGCCCCCCGTCGATCCGCCCCCGATCGTCATAATGGGTCACCAAGGGACACCAAAGCCGGGGAACCCCCCGCGGAAAGAGCCGGTCCAACCAGCCCCTCCGTGCCGTCCCTTCCATGTTGCTCGACTCGCTCATGCTCCCATCCGAATCTCCACCCGCACCGCCGTTCGCACGAACTTCCCCGCCTTCCTGCGCCTGAAGACGGCCATGACCACAGACTTTCTCCTCAACCTCCCGCCGATTCAACCCGGATCTACGATACCCGAGCCTCAACCTCCTCCGAACTCACCATCCCGGATTCTCCAGGTTTCCTGTCACCTTTTCATCGATTCCAACCACTCATTGTTCGACAATGAACCTCAATCAGGCCTGGCCATGAATCGCACCGACGACGCCCGACTCATTCACCGCTGTCTCCAGGGAGACCGTGACGCCTTCGCCGCTTTGGTCGAACGCTACCAGGTCCTCGTCTGCTCCCTCGCCTACAGTACCTGCGGCAGCCTCAGTCGCAGCGAGGATATCGCCCAGGAAACCTTCCTCGCCGCCTGGCGCAATCTGCCAAGGCTCCGCCAGCCCGAAAGCTTCAAATCCTGGCTCTGCGGCATCGCGCGCAACCTCAGCCATGATGAGCGCCGCCGTGCCGCGCGGAACCCCACCGATGCCGCCGAACCCTGGCCCGGCACTGTCGAACCGGCCGACCCCGCCCCCCAGCCCGGCGAGGCCGCCATGTCCCACGAGGAGGAGGCCCTCCTCTGGCGAACCCTGCAAAGGCTCCCGCCCAATTATCGCGAATCCTTGATCCTCTTCTACCGCGAAGGCCGGTC
>DATKEE010000391.1:0-12804 GCA_035544555.1 Candidatus Methylomirabilota bacterium | reverse complement strand
AGGAGTTCACCCACATTGTTTTCCGCGACCCGCATGCCGGTGACACTGCCGTCGGGATGCATCTGGAATTCGAGGACCACCTTGCCTATGCGGTCCCGGGCGAAGTCCTGGCGGTCGAGCAGATCGAACCATCGCTTCTGGATTGCCTGGATCATGCGGTAATCGTACTGGCCGAAAGGCGTGGAGAGCGTGTTCGGCGTGGCAATCCGGGCGCGACGACGAACCCCGCCGTCCTGCTGCATGCGGCGTCCGGCAAGGAGGCCCTGGGGGTCGAGAACATCATCGAGTCGCCGCGGGCGTTCGGGTTCGGGTCTGGGTTCGGGCTCCGGCCGGGGCGTTTCAGGCGGGTCGAGCGGTTTTGCGAGGGCGAGATCGCCGGGCTGCTCCTGTTGGGGCGGTTCAGGTTCGGGAGGAGGTTCGGGTTGGAGGGGTTGCGGCGGTTCCGGTTCCGGTGGAGGAGTGGGTTGCAGAGGCTGGGGCTGGGGCGTGTCGAATGTCTTCGCAATCTCAATTTGATCCCCATCGATCTTTGGGGTGTCGGTGTCCAGATCCGTCTCGGGGTTGGCGGCTTGCGCATTGGCGGTGGAATAAAACTTCGCATCCTCGGGAGCCTCCTGGGCCTGTTGCTCCGGGAGCACCTCGATGAAGACCATGGTTTCCCTTGCTTGCGCGTTCTGTTGGGCGCGGACCAGGTTCTGGTGAATCAAATCGGGATCGGCGGCGAAGGAGGCAGAAGCGAGGACCGAGGCCCAGGTCACCCACAGCGTCAGGAGGATTGTATGCAGGACGAGGGACACCACCAGCGCTCCGAGCATTGGATTGCGTGTCAGAACGCTTTTGATGGCATCAGTTAATCGGCCCCACGACATGCGTTCGAAAATGCCGCACTTGAGGTGCCAGAGCAACCCCGAACCCGGACACGGAGGTTCAAGCGTCCAGGTTGAAACGACTTGGGATGCGGAGCAGCCGGCATCAGGATCGCCTTTTCCACCTGCGATCCAGAGTAGCTAATCATAAGAACTGACCCCTTCTGGGTTACTTGCGATCCAGAGTAGCCAATACCAAGAACTGACCCCTTTTTGTTAGTCTTCGATATGGACGGGGGTGCCGACGCGGACGAGGCTGAGGAGGAGTTCGGCGTTCCAGTTGGCGAGGCGGAAGCAGCCAAGGGACTCGGTGCGCCCGACTTTTTCCGGTTCGGGGGTTCCGTGGATGCCATAACCGGAGCGATTGAGGCCAATCCAGGCGGTGCCGACAGGGTTGTTCGGGCCCGGTGGGATGATCAATTTGCGGTCAAGCTGGCGGCCCTCGTCGGAGTCGGGAAAGAGTTCCGGATTGAATGTGTAATTGGGATCGGGCGCGAGCACTTCGACGAACAGCAGTCCGATCGGACGTTTATCCACCCGTTGCGCGATGCTGCACGGAAAATGAATGACCAGGTTTGTCCCGGCATCGAACGCCTGGAGAATTCTGTCGGCCAGCCGGATTCGGACGTGATCCACCTTTCCGGGAATGTCGGGGTTCGCGGCGTTCGGGATTCGGATGGTATCGCCGGGTTGCAGGGCGTCCCAGGGAAGTTCCGGATTGAGGCGGCGGATCATCCGGGGACTGGAGAAGGAGAGTTCAGCGGTGAGTTCGAGAATGGACTCGTAGTCGAGATGATCGAGCTGGGACTTGCCGAGCCAGGTGGCGGGCACATGGCGCAGGCGTGTGAAGTCGTCCGCGCTGACGGTGTAGTTCCGGTAGGGTTCGACCGTGAGCAACAGCCGGTCGCGTGTGGGGTCGTCGAGTTCGCCGGTGGCGGGGAGGTGTTCGCGTTGTTGGAATGCCAGCAGGGCGGCGCGGGTTTGGGCGCCCATGATGCCGTCGATGGAACCGGGTGAAAGGCCGCGTCGCGCGAGGGCGAGCTGGGTTTCGAACACGTCCTGGACGGGCCGGGGGAAGCCGGTCGGGGCGGGTGGTGTGGATTCCGGCTCAGGAGGCGGCTCGGCGAGAGCGGGTGGAGATTCGATTGGCGGCGGCTCGGGCTGGGCGGGTGGTGTTGTATCGGCGACCGGCGGTCCGGTTTCGAGATCGGGAGGGAGGTTGGTGTCCGGCAGGGGGAGCAGCGGGAGGGTGCGGGAAGTGGGGGCGGGGACGTTGGCGATGCGGGGGAAGGATCGGGAGTCGGATTGGGGTGGAGGCTTGGATTCCGGGAGTTCGGATTCCCAGATGATCCAGGCCAATCCCGAGATGGCGAGGAGGACGAGGAGCCAGCGGAAGAGGCTGGTGGCAGGCCGGCTCCGCGCGTTCAGTGTGGATCGCTGCTTCCGTCTGGGCATCGCTGGGATCACTGATAGCGTGAAATCCGGGTTCAGGCGAGGAATCTCATCAGCCCGCTTGACGTTTTTAGGCGGGCAGGCAGACTAATCGGCTTGGCTGGAAACGGATGCCGCCGACTGACTGTCGCCCCCGGTTTCCGCCGGACCCCTGAATTATGGAGCATATTCGGAACATTGCGATCATCGCGCACGTTGATCATGGCAAGACCACGCTGGTGGACTGCCTGTTGAAGCAGTCGGGAACCTTTCGCGCCAACCAGGCCATCTCCTCGGAGGATCGGATCATGGATTCCATGGATCTGGAGCGGGAGAAGGGCATCACGATCCGGGCGAAGAACGCGGCGTTCAAGTACAAGAATTTTCACGTGAACATCGTGGATACGCCCGGCCACGCGGATTTCGGCGGCGAGGTGGAGCGGATCATGAACATGGTGGACGGGGTGTTGCTGGTTGTGGACGCGGCGGAGGGCCCGCAGGCGCAGACGCGGTTCGTGTTGCGGAAGGCGCTCGAGGCGGGGGCCAAGCCCATTGTGGTGATCAACAAGATCGACCGGGACAACGCGGAGCCGAAGAAGGTGCTGGACCAGGTGTTCGAGCTGTTCATGTCGTTGCACGCGACGGACGAGCAACTGGATTTTCCGTTTGTGTACGCGAGCGCGAAGGGGGGGTATGCGAAGATCGAGCTGGAGCACGCGAGCGGAACGATGGAGCCGTTGTTCGAGGCCATTGTGAAGCACATCCCGCCGCCGAGGGCGCAGGCGGGAACCGAGTTCAAGATGCTTGTGGCGAATCTCGATTATTCGGATTATCTCGGGCGCATCGCCTTCGGGAAGATCCTGAGCGGAAAGGTGCGCCTGGGGGAGTCGATCGTGTGCCTGCATGGCGACGGTCGCAAGACCTCCGGCAAGGCGACGGCCATTTTCCATTTCGAGGGATTGAAGCGGATCGAGATTCAGGAGTCGCACGCGGGGGACATCATCGGGATCACGGGATTGGAGGACGTGTTCATCGGGGAAACGATCACCGACATCGAGGAACGCCAGCCGCTGCCCTACATCCCGGTGGATCCGCCGACGATCCAGATGGAGTTCGCGGTGAATGACGGGCCGCTGGCGGGGCAGGATGGCAAGCTGGTTACCGCGCGGCACGTGAAGGAGCGGTTGATCAAGGAGACCCGCACGAACGTGGCGCTGCGGGTTGAGGAGACGGCCGCGCCGAACATTTTTGCCGTGAGCGGCCGGGGGGAGATGCAGATCGCGATTCTTGTGGAGCAGATGCGGCGCGAGGGGTATGAGGTGCTCGTGAGCCGGCCCGAGGTGTTGTATCGCAAGGACGCCGACGGCCACCTGCTGGAGCCGATCGAGCGGTTGTATGTGGAACTGCCGAAGGACGCGATGGGGGCGATCATGGAGAGTCTGGCGTCCCGCAAGGCGGAGATCACGACGATGGATCATCACGGGGATTCGGTCACCATCGAGGCGCTGATTCCGATGCGGGGATTGATCGGGTTTGAGACCGACCTGGTCAACCTGACCCGCGGGATGGGGGTGATGAGCCATTTGTTCCACGAGTATGGTTCGGACCGCGGGGAGATTCCGGCGCGGAAGAACGGTTCGCTGGTCAGCATGGAGAACGGCGAGGCGACCGCGTACGCGTTGAACATGGTGCAGGAACGCGGCCGGTTGATGGTGTTGCCGGGCGAGAAGGTTTACAAGGGGATGATCGTCGGCGAGAACGCGCGCGAGAACGACATCCCGGTGAACCCCTGCAAGGCCAAGCATCTGACAAACATGCGGTCGCAGGGGGATGGAAAAGGCATCCAACTGGACGCGCCGTTGCGATTGTCGCTGGAGAGGGCCTTGGAGTACATCGGTCCGGACGAATACGTGGAGGCGACGCCGAAGCATCTCCGGTTGCGCAAGAAGATCCTGGACGAGAATCAGCGCAAACGGGCCCAGCAATCCCGCGCGGTCAAGATGGTGACGGCGTAATATGGTGACGGCGTAATATGCCGAGTGTTTACATCAAGACGTATGGCTGTCAGATGAACGAGCGCGACTCCGAGGCGGTGGCCGCGCAGCTCGTGGCGAAGGGATATACCCTGGCCCCCTCGGAGGCGACGGCGGATGTGATCCTGTTGAACACGTGCAGTGTGCGGGACATGGCGGAGCAGAAGGCGATTGGGAAAATGCGGAATCTGGCGGCGGAGACGCGCCGCGGCCGGCCGGGGGTGTTGCTGGGATTCATGGGGTGCATGGCGCAGAGCCGGGGTCGGGAATTGATCGACCGGCTGCCGGATGTGGATCTGGTGCTGGGCACGCAGAAGTTTCATCGCGCGGCGGGGTATGTGGACGACCTGCTGGCCGGGCGCCGGGAGCGGGTGGTGGACGTGGCGGAGGAGGCCGGCAGCGAGGCGTCCATCCGCGAGCACCTGTTGAACGGCAACGCGCCGGCGAGGTCGGTGACGGCGTTTGTGAGCATCATGCAGGGTTGCAACCAGCGATGCACGTTTTGCATCGTTCCGGACACCCGGGGGAGCGAGCGCAGCCGGACGATTCCGGATATTGCGGGCGAGTGCCGGGAATTGGTGTCGCGCGGCGTGAAGGAGATCACGTTGCTGGGGCAGATCGTGACCAGCTATGGAAGGCGGGACATCCCGGCGCGGGACGGGAAATCCGCGTTCGTGCAACTCATCGAGGCGGTGCATGAGATCGAGGGGTTGGAGCGCATTCGATTCACCTCCCCGCATCCGAAGGGTTATGGCGAGGATCTGGTGGAGGCGTATGACCGGCTGCCGAAGCTGGTGGAGAGCGCGCATATTCCGGTGCAAAGCGGCAGTGACCGGGTGTTGAGGCGGATGCACCGGGGTTATCGGCGGGAGAGGTTTCTCGAGATTGTGGGCAAGCTTCGCCGGGTGCGTCCCCGCATGGGGATCACGACGGACATCATCGTGGGGTTTCCGGCAGAGACGGAGGCGGACTTCGAGGAGACGCTGTCCCTGGCGCGAGAGGTGGAGTTTGACCAGGCGTATGTGTTCCGGTATTCGCCGAGGCGGGACACGCCCGCGGCAGCGATGGACGATCAGGTGCCGCGGGAGGTGAAGGAGGAGCGCAACCGGCGATTGCTGGATGTGATCAATGAAGCGGGGGCCCGGCGGTACGCGCGTTATGTGGGGGAGACGGTCCAGATCCTGGCGGAGGGCCCGAGCCGGAAGAACCCGGCGCGGATGACGGGGCGGACGCGGTCGAACAAGATCGTGGTGTTCGAGGGATCGGAGAGGCATCGGGGACAACTGCTGGAGGTGCGGGTGACCCGCGCGGGATCGTTCACGTTGTATGGCGACCCCGCGATTGTGAATCTGTAACGCAAATGAATCTGTCCACACTGGCGGTATTATTGGGGTTGGGATTCGGTCTTCCGCAGATATACGGCATTTTGAAGCCGGCGGCCTTCGGGGAGGCGGTGCGGCGGTTTCCGCGTTCATTTCCGTGGGGAGTGGGATTGATGCTGCTGGGGACGATCTGGTTTTTGCACAACCTGAGGCAGGAATCGATTGCGGAGTTCGAATCGATGAAGCCGCTCCTGTTCGCATTATTTGCCGGGGTGGGGATTGGGGCGTGCGTGTTTCTGAAGGATTTTCTGGCTGTGCGGGGATTTGCGGTGGTGATGCTGCTTCTGGCGAAGGTGATGGTGGACGCGGCGCGCTGGGTGGACACTCAATGGCGGCTGGTGATCGTGATCTGGGCGTATGCGCTGATCCTGGCGGGGATGTGGTTCACCATTTCGCCGTGGCGGATGAGGGATCTCCTGTATTGGGGAACGGCAAACGAGCAGCGGGTGCGGATGGGATGCGGCGCGAGGCTGGCATTCGGCCTGTTCGTGGCGATTCTCGGATTCACGGTTTTTTAAAACGGGTACGGATTCCTGATCACCCGGCGGGGTCCCTATTCAGGTGGGAGCCATGAATTGACCATAGACCCCTGCACGGGTACGAGACCATGCCAGCTCCTGGAAAAATTCTGGTCATACGAGGAGGGGCGATTGGAGACTTCATCCTGACGCTGCCGGTCTTGTCGGCATTGCGGCGGCAATTTCCGGAGACGCGGCTGGAGTTGCTCGGGTATCCGCACATTGCGCATCTGGCCACCGCGGGCGGGTTGGTGGACGAGGTGCAATCCATCGAGGCGCGGGCGTTGGCTGGTTTTTTTGCGCGCTTTGGAGTGCTGTCGGCGGAACTGGCGGCCTACTTTTCGCGTTTCGCTTTGATCGTGTCGTATCTGTACGACCCCGATGAGATCTTCAAAACCAATGTGGGGAAGATATCGAAGGCGCAATTCCTAGCCGGGCCGCATCGTCCGGATGAACGGGGGCGGCTGCACGCGACGGAGGTCTTCCTGCGGCCGCTGGAACGGCTGGCGATTTTCGATGCGGACACTGTTCCGCGCCTGAAGATTGGGAAGGGGGCGGCCGCGGGGTTGGCGGGGGAGGGGGTGAGGCGGGTGGCGATGCATCCGGGGAGCGGAAGCGAGCGCAAGAACTGGCCGGAGGCGTGTTGGGGGGAATTGCTGGATCGGGTGATTGGGGAGACCGGTGATTCAGTCTTGTTGATAGGCGGCGAAGCGGAGGAGGGCAGGATCGAGCGACTGGCCGGGCGGCTGCCCGCGGCGCGATGTCAGGTCGCCTGGAAGCTTCCTCTGCCCGAGCTGGCCGCCGCGCTTCAGGCCTGCCAGGCCTTTATGGGGCACGATTCCGGGATCTCCCATCTCGCGGCGGCCGTGGGGTTGCCGGGAATTGTGTTGTGGGCGGACACGGCGGAGCACATCTGGCGGCCGCGGGGTGATCGGGTGCGGATGTTGCGGCAGGAGGGGGGCATCCGGCTGCTGGAGGTGGACCGCGTCTTCCGCGAGTTGATGGCGTCGGGCGTGAGCTGAAATGCGGTTAACGCAGGAACGCCTCGTGGAGGCCGCCATCGACGGGGATGATCTGGCCGGTTGTTTTGCTGAGGCGTTTGCCGAGGAGGAGAAATACCGCCTCGGCCTGGTCCGCCGGAGTGATGGGTTTTCTGGTCAGGGTGCGGTCCGCGTAGAACTTCGCCAGTTTCTCCGTCAATTGCTCCGTGGGTTCGTCGTCCTCGAATTCGATCTTGTATTTCGTCAGGCTGGCGATGACGCGGTCACGAGGGAACATGGCGCTGCCCTGGACGACGGTGGCCGGGGCGACGGCGTTGACGCGCACGAGGGGGGCGAGTTCGATGGCGAGTTCGCGGACGAGGTGATTGGCGGCGGCCTTGGAGACGTCGTAGGCGATGGAGCCCTTTTTGGCGACGACGGCATTGGCGCTGGTGGTAAGGACGAGGGTGCCCTGCAGGCCCTGCTCCTTCCAGAGACGGGCGGCTTCATCGGCCACGATGTAGGCGCCCGTGACGTTGATGGAGAAGGTGAGCGCCCATTTGTCGTCGGGGATGTGGCCGCCGCGGTCGGGCGGGACGAAGATGCCCGCGGTGACGACGATGGAATCGAATCCCCCGTAGGCGAGGGCGGCCTGTTCCAGCAGGGCGCGGACGCTTTCACGGCGGGTGATGTCGCAACCGAGGCCCACGGCGGGACCGCAGCTTGAAACGCCGCTGCCGGCGACACCGATGCCGTGACCGTATTGGTCGGTGATTTCGCGGGCGGTGGTTTCCGCGGCTTCGGCATCGAGGTCCACGCAGACGATGTGAGCCCCCTCCTTGACGAGTCGGTGGGCGACTTCGCGGCCGATGCCGGAGCCGGCGCCGATGACGACGACGGCCTGGCGGGCGAGTTCCTTTTCGGGGGGCATGCGCCGGAGTTTGGCCTCCTCAAGCTGCCAGTATTCGATGTCGAAGGCCTCCTGTTGGGGGAGGGCGATGTATTTGTCGATGGCCTCGGCGCCGCGCATGACCTCGACGGCACAGTTGTAGAACTCGGCGGTGACGCGGGATTCGCTCTTGTCCTTGCCCCAGGCGATCATGCCGCAGCCGGGGATGAGGAGGACGGTGGGATTGGGGTCGCGCATGGCCGGCGAGTCCGGGTGTTTGCACTTTTCGTAGTAGCGCGTGTAATCCTCGCGATATTTCTCCAGGCCTTTGGCGAGTTCCTTTTTCAGGGTTTCGACGTGGTCGGTGATCCATTCGTCGCTGAATTCCTTGGCGGTGGGTTTGGAGAGTTTGAGGTAGAGGGGTTTGATCTTGGTGCGGAGAAAGTGGTCGGGGCAACTGGTGCCGAGTTCGGCCAGACGATCCGCGTCCTTCGAATTGACGAAGAGAAGGATTTTCTCGTCATCCTGAATGGTGCCGATGAAGCGGCGCTTGGAGCTGATCTGGCCGCGCAGCCAGGGCAGGAGCCGGGCGAAGACCTTGCGGCGGACCTCCTCGGGGAGGGTGGGGTAGGAGGGGCCTCCGAACGCCTTTGCGTCACCGCCATTTTCCTCGTATTTCGCCTCGATGAATTCGGCGGCGCGCTCGATGAGATCGAGGGTGGAAAGGTAGCATTCCTTGTCCTCGTCCGCCCAGTTGATGAGGCCGTGCTGGCCGAGGAGGATGCCTTTGGCGTCGGGATGTTTTTCGGAAAGACGCCGCATTTCCAGGCCGAGTTCGAATCCGGGTCGGAGCCAGGGGGTGTGAACGACGTCGGAGCCGTAGATTTCGGCGGTGAGTTTCGCGGAATTCTCGGAGGCGGCGATGGCGATGACGGCGTTGGGATGGGTATGATCGACGTGTTTGCGGGGGAGGAAGGAATGGAGGGGGGTGTCGATCGAGCAGGGGCGTGGGTTGAGGTTGAAGGTGCAGTGATTGTAGGTGGCGACCATGTTGTCCTCGGCCTCGGACTTGGGTCCCCGTTTGGGATAGTTTTCGTAGAGTTTATGGAGGGAGAGGAGCTTGTCCTGGTAGAGGGAGGAGAAGTGTTCGCGGGTGGCGGTGCGAAGGTCGCCACCGGAGCCCTTCACCCAGAGGACCTCGACCGGTTCCTTGGTGAGGGGATCGGTCTCCTTGATCTTGGCGGAGGTGTTGCCGCCGCCGGTGTTGGTGATGCGCTGGTCGCCGCCGAGTTTGTTGGATCGATAGACGAGCCGGCCGACGGGGCCGAGTTTCTTCGCTTCGGCGTCGTTCCAGAGGTTGTTGACGTGTTTGTAGTTCTTCTCGCTCATGGTCGATGGCTGTTGAGTCTGGTGACCGACGTGGCCGGTCCGATCCCGGATCGCGGAGAAGGGATCAGGAAGAGCACACCGTCGGGGTGGTCATGTGGCAATGTTTTTCTTGGCGCCTGACGGGAGGACTTCGCCGGTTGGAATCACGTCACATCATTTTGAGGAGGGTGTCGGCCATGTCGGAGGGGGTGGCGGCGATGCCGATGCCGGCGTCCTTGAAGGCGGCGATTTTGGCGGCGGCGGTTCCCTTGCCGCCGCTGATGATGGCGCCGGCATGACCCATGCGCCGGCCGGGCGGAGCCGTGGCGCCGGCGATGAAACCGGCGACGGGTTTGCGGCAATGCTTCTTGATCCATTCCGCGGCCTCCTCCTCGGCCGAGCCGCCGATCTCCCCGATGATGATGATGCCGTGGGTGTCGGGATCCTGATTGAACAACTTGATGACGTCGAGGTGGGAGGTGCCGTTGACGGGATCGCCGCCGATGCCGACGCAGGTGGACTGGCCGATGCCGCGGCTGGTCAACTGCCAGACGGCCTCGTAGGTGAGGGTGCCGCTGCGGGAGACGACTCCGACGTGGCCTTTTTTGTGGATATAGCCGGGGGCGATGCCGATGCGGCAGCCGCCGTGGGAGTCCCTGCCCCCGCCGGGTGTGACGATGCCGGGGCAGTTGGGCCCAATGAGACGGGTCGTCCGGCCGTCCATGGCGCGCCTGACCCTGATCATGTCGCGGACCGGGATGCCCTCGGTGATGCAGACGACGAGATCGAGGGCGGCATCGACGGCTTCGAGGATGGCGTCGGCCGCGAACGGAGGCGGGACAAAGATGGCGGAGGTTGTGGCGCCTGTTTCACGGGCGGCCTCGGCGACGGTGTTGAAGATGGGCACCCGGTTTTCGAATTGTTGTCCGCCCTTGCCGGGGGTGACGCCGGCGACCACCTGGCTGCCGTAGTCGAGGCTGAGCTGGGTATGGCGGGCGCCGAAGCTGCCGGTGATGCCCTGGACAAGGATCTTGGTGTCGGGTTGAACGAGGATCATGAAAAATTCAGGGATTGCGTGTTGTGCATGCCATGAGGGTCCGGCGGGCTGACCTCGCTACGCGGCGACCGCCTGAACGATCTTTTTTGCGGCGTCGGCCATCGTGTCGCCCGTGATGAGGGTCAGGCCGCTCTCCTGCAGGGTTTTTCTGCCGCTGGCGACATTGTTGCCTTCGAGGCGCACGACGAGGGGGAGGTTGAGATGGGTTTCCCTGACGGCCTCGACGATGCCGGTGGCGATGACGTTGCAATCCATGATGCCGCCGAAGATGTTGACGAGGATGCCCTTCACGTTTTTGTCGCTGAGGATGATCTTGAAGGCTTCGGTGACCTGTTCCTTGCTGGCGCCGCCGCCGACGTCGAGGAAGTTGGCGGGGTTGCCGCCGAAGTGCTGGATGATGTCCATGGTCGCCATGGCGAGGCCGGCGCCGTTGACGAGGCAGGCGATGTTGCCGTCGAGTTTGATGTAATTGAGGTCATGCTTCCCGGCCTCGATTTCGAGCGGGGCCTCCTCGCCAAGGTCGCGCATGTCCGCGATGTCCTTGTGCCGGTGGAGGGCGTTGTCATCGATGGAGATCTTGGCATCGACGGCCAGGAGGCCGTCTTTGCCTGTAGAGTCCCGGACAATGCACAGGGGGTTGATTTCGACGAGGGAGGCATCGGATTCCCACCAGGTCTGGAAGACGCCGAGGAGCAGTTTGGTGGCGGGGTGGATGAGGTCCGCGGGCAGGCTGAGTGCGGCGGCGAGTTTGCGGGCCTGGTAGGGCATCATGCCGACGGCGGGATCGACGGTTTCACGGACGATTTTTTCCGGGGTTTTGGCGGCGACCTCCTCGATATCCACACCGCCTTCGGTGCTGGCCATGATGAGGGGTCGGGAGGTGGCGCGGTCGAGGAGGACGGCGAGGTAGAATTCCTTTTTAATTTCCTGGGCGTCGGCGACGAGGACCTTGTTGACGAGGCGGCCTTCGGGGCCGGTCTGCCTGGTGATGAGAAACTGGCCGAGCATCGCCTTGGCCTTTTCGCAGGTGTCATCGGCGGTCTTGCAGAGTTTGACACCGCCCTGGAAGCCGCTTTTGAAAGTGCCCTTGCCGCGGCCGCCGGCATGAATCTGGGCCTTGACCACAACGAGCTGCCCGCCCTTGCCGAAAAGCTTTTCGGCAACGGCGCGGGCTTCGTCGGCGGTGGAGCAGACCTCGCCGTCGGGAACGGCGACGCCGTGGCGGGCGAGGAGTTGTTTGGCCTGGTATTCGTGGAGGTTCATCGATTCGGTTCAGGAGAATGAGGCCGCTTGGGCATTGGATGAGTGGGGACCGGGTGGAACGGCGTCGGGGCGCGGGGTCAGCGTTGGTCGATGGGTGCGACCTTGAGGCCGACCGGTCCGGTGTAAACGGACTGGGGGCGGATGAGGCGGTTGTCGGCGAGTTGTTCGAGGACGTGGGCGGTCCACCCGGCGGTTCGGGAGATGGCGAAGATGGGGGTGAACAGGTCGGTGGGGATGCCGAGCGAGTAATAGACGGTGGCGGAGTAGAAATCGACGTTGGCGTTGAGGTTCTTTTTTTCGAGCATGAGCCGGGCGATGCGCTCGCTCATCTGGATCCACTTGGGGTCGCCGAGTTTCTCGCTGAGGATTTGGGCCATCTTTTTGAGGTGGGGGGCGCGCGGGTCAAGGGTTTTGTAAACGCGATGGCCGATGCCCATGATTTTCTTTTTTTGCTCGAGGGCGTCGGCGATGTAGTCATCGACCTTGTCGAGTGAGCCGATCTCCTGGAGCATTTTGATGACGCCCTCGTTGGCGCCTCCATGGAGCGGGCCCTTGAGGGTGCCGATGGCGGCGGTGATGGCGGAGTACATGTCGCTGAGGGTGGCGATGGTGACGCGGGCGCTGAAGGTGGAAGCGTTCATGCCGTGGTCGGCGTGAAGCACGTAGCACATGTCGAGGGTGTTTTCCTTTTCGCGGGAGGGTTTTTCGCCGTCGATCATGTAGAGGAAATTGGCGGCTTCGCCGAGCGAGGGATCGGGTTCGAGGTGCGGTTTGCCCTGGCGGGCGCGGTGGAAGCAGGCGGTGATGGCGGGAATGCGTGCGATGAGACTGAGGGCCTTGTGCCGCTGCGCGTCCTGGGAATCGTCGTCGCAATCGGGATCGAAGCACCCGAGGGCGGAGATGCCGGTGCGGATGGCGTGCATGGGCGGGGTGGACTTGGGGAGCTTGCGGATGATTTCGATGACGCCCTTGGGGAGATCGTGTTCGGAGGCGAGTCGGGATTTGAGTTCGTTGAGT
>DATKEE010000390.1:0-4010 GCA_035544555.1 Candidatus Methylomirabilota bacterium | reverse complement strand
ATCGTCGGCAACCAGATCGCCGTGTCATGGCCGCTTTAGGGGGGAGATTTGAAACTTGAGAGCGCCGACTCGGTGGGACCTCAAGCTTCGTGGTTGGACGTGACTGGCGAACGAACTCCCTCGGGGGACTATCTTTCCGTGACGGCAGATATCGGGTCCGGCTCACAATTCTTCCGACTGGTCCGGCCTTGAGATGAGGATCCAATGGCGTTCAATGGGGCGGCATCCAAAGAATTGACTCCGAGCGCCGCTCTCCGAGCCGGCGCGGGAGCGCAGTGGGTGCAGACCGGCCGGGTCGGAGACCGGCGTTCTGTTTTTCAGGGTCAGCCCGGGACGGGTTGTGTGGATGGTGTCCGGCGGGCGGCCAGGAAGAGGCAGGTATTGGCGAGGATCTGGATCAGGTGAAAGAGGTCGTTGTGGTTGAACCACGGATGGGGTGAGAGCCCGAACGCCTGGATGGAGCCGCCAAGCGCAAACAGGATGATGCCCGCGGCCAGGCGTCTGCCAAAGCCCGGCGCGAGTCGCCCGCAACGGATGGCAATCCCCGCCACGATTGTGAACGAGATTCCAAAGTCGAGGAGCACCTTGAGAAAGTCCGGTGACGGCCATGTCAGCAGGAGCAGGATGACCAGTTTGACCAAAGCGAAACCGATGAACACCCGTCGTGAGGCAGCATTCAGGAGTTGAGCCGCCGCAATCACCAGAAGGCAGGCACAGAGGAGGGCGGTCGCGAGCGTGCATTTCCAGAGCAGCGCGGCCGGTTCCGGAGGGAGTTCGAGACGCAATCCATGCCAGGTGCCACCGAGGAACGAGGAGAGAGAGGGCGCCGAAGGCCGCGGCCCACCAGTGCCGGCCTGAGCGCAGGAGGTTCCAGGCAACGCCGGCGGCGGATCGCGACATGACAGCTTGCCTTCGGCGCCGGATTCGATTATTGGAACGCGTATTCAGGGGCTGATCCGGCCGGGTTGATGAGCAGGCCGGTGTCCGGTTGAGAGGATCACCGGCGGTTCCCGAGAGAGTTGCTTTACCGACAAATGTTCGAGGAGGAGAACCCGCAGCGGTCCATTCGCGCATGCAGTCCAAAATGAGGATCCGCCCCGGATCATCCTCAATCAATCAAGGAGCTGACTTATGAGACTTTTCTGGAAACGCGCCGCCGGTTGGTGCGGCATGGTGATTCTGGCGGGTGGCACATTCTCCGGATTGGGAGCCGATGGTTTGGCTGTTTCCACTCTGGCGGGTTTGCCCGGAAGCTATGGCGCGGAGGACGGGGTTGCGGAGGATGCGCGTTTTGCCTGGCCGACGGGAATTGCGAGGGACAATCAGGGGAACCTGTATGTGGCGGATGCGAACAATGAGATCATTCGCAAGATCACCCCGGCGGGTGTCGTGACAACGCTGGCCGGCCGGGCGCGGGAAGGGGGAAGTGTCGATGGAGTGGGGTCCGAGGCCCGGTTGTCTTCTCCGCGAGCGGTGGCTGTGGATGGGGAGGGGAATGTCTATGTGGCCGAGGAATACTCGAACACCATTCGCCGGATCACACCGGAAGGACTGGTGACCACTTTTGCGGGCAAGGCGGGAGAAAGTGGTAACGCGGACGGGATGGGGCAGGACGCGAGATTCGACCTTCCGCGCGGCCTGGCAGTGGATGGGGAGGGGAACGTGTACGTCGCAGACCAGGGAAATGCGCGAATTCGAAGAATCACCCCCGCGGGAATGGTGACGACGCTTCCGGGGACCTTCTCGATGCCCGAAGGGTTGGCCGTGGACTCGGCCGGCAACATTTACGTTGGAGATTGGGGATCGGACCAGGTTTACAAGCTGACGGCGGAAGGCTGGACCCTCTTAGCCGGTGGTCGGGGCCCTGGATATCAAGACGGGTTGGGGTTTCAGGCCAGGTTCAATGACCCCACGGGAGTCGCCCTGGATGGCGAGGGGAATCTGTATGTGACGGACACCCTCAACAGTGTGATTCGCAAGGTGACACCGGAGGGGGAGACGACGACGATCGCCGGCCGGCCTCAGACTGAGGGGGCGCTGAACGGGGTGGCCGAGGAGGCGCTCTTCCAGTATCCGCGGGGGGTGGTTGTGGATCCTGCCGGCAACCTCTTCATTGCCGACTCGAACAACAACTGTATCCGGCAGGTCACCCCGGAGGGGATGGTCAGCACTCTGGCGGGACTTTCGGGGGGCAGTGTGGATGAGGATGGTGTGGAAGCCAGGTTCATGCGACCGGAGGCCGTCGTTCTGGACGACCAGGGCAACGCCTATGTGGCGGATACGCTCAACCACGCGATTCGCAAGATCACGCCCGACGGGATGGTCACGACACTGGCCGGCCTCATGACCTATGCGGGCGCCGTGGACGGGACGGGGCGTGATGCGCGGTTCGCCGAACCGCGGGGGGTGGCGGTGGATGGAGATGGAAACCTTTACGTCTCCGATTCGGCGAACCAGACGATCCGGAAAGTCACGGTTTCCGGCGTTGTGACGACTATCGCCGGCCTGGCGGGAGCGCGCGGCAGCGCGGATGGACCGGCTGCGGATGCCCGATTTAGCAATCCGATGGGCATTGCGATCGATCCCACCGGCGCGATATGGGTGGCGGACCGGGATAACGCGACCATCCGCAGGATCTCGCCTGAAGGGCTGGTCAGCACCGTGGCCGGTGTGGCCGGGCAGAGGGCCAGTGTGGATGGCCTGGGCAGCGACGCGCGATTTCGGGGTCCGTCCGGGATTGCACTGGACCCGGAGGGGAATCTCTACATTGCGGATTTGTCGGACCATACGATCCGCAAACTCGCGTCCGACGGCATGGTCAGCACGGTGGCGGGGCTTTCGGGTGAGGGCGGCACGAAGGACGGGGTCGGGAGCGAGGCGCGGTTTTGGAATCCGCGGGGTGTTGCGGTGGATGCTGGGGGAAATGTTTATGTGGGTGACTGGTTCAACCGAACGATTCGGCGAATCGATCCACAGGGGAACGTGACCACGATGGCGGGATTGGCGCGTGTGCATGGGGGTGCGGACGGAGTCGGGGATCTGGCGCGCTTTTTCGGGACTGCCGGGCTGTGCTTTGGGCCTGACGACCGGTTGTATATCGCCGACCAGAACAACAACGCCATCCGCGTCGGCGTGCGGGTTCCCGGATTGACCGTTCAGGCATCCAGCGAGGGATTGACGATAGGGTGGCCCGATTGGGCGGAGGACTATTTGCTGGAGGAAAGTTCAACGCCGGGTTCCGGAGCCGGGTGGACGGTTGTGAACGATGACGTGATCACCGTGGATGAGCAGAGGAGGGTGGATCGGCCGCTGAGCGGGACGAGCCGCTTTTTCCGGCTTCGGAAGCCTTGAGTGACCGGGCTACCTGCGGTTGCGGAATCCAACGGCGCGCGATTTGGCGAAGGGCTTACAACACGTGCACCTCGGCGAGAAAGCAGTAGGCGTCGTAGCGGATTTCGCTCCAGGCAAGGTCCGGGAAGGAATGACCGGGGAGGAATCGGGTTGCATGAGGGGGATGGTAGCGAACGCGGGCAATGGGAAGCCAGCGGGCAGCGCGTAGAGAGAAAAGTTTTTTTGTGTTTGAGAACCGCGGATGGGCGCGGATGGAGGCGGATGAAGGAGAGGGGAAGGAGTGATGGGGGATGAAGGGGAGCGGGATTGGTGGACGTGCGTGGGTCGCGCGGGCGGGCCGGCCGCGCTCGTGGATGGGACCGCGGATGGGCGCGGATGAGGGGGAGAGGAAGGAGTGATGGGGTGAACGGCGCAAGGCGAGGGAGACGGACACAGTTGGTTGCATGCAAGGGGAAGGGGAGGGCGAATGGGAGATGGCCAATAGCCAATAGCAAAGGGCAAAGGGCGGACCGCGAGTGGGTGCGGATCAATGGGCGGACTTAATCCGGGATGTGCGACTTTGGTGGCGGTTCGAACGTCCAGCCATCGGGTCGGATGCGGAGTTTCATCGCGCCGGTGTCGCGGAGGTAGAGGACCGGAAATCCAGATCGTTCGAAGCG
>DATKEE010000389.1:0-3086 GCA_035544555.1 Candidatus Methylomirabilota bacterium | reverse complement strand
AGTGGAGCGCTCTGGGGGTAGAAGGCGATGAGCAATTCCCCGGTGGCCCGCGTGATCAACGGGACGATCTCCTCGACCAGGGCGTTGGGATCGGGGGCGTTTCTTCCGGACTTCCACAGGGCGTTGAAGGTCTGCTGGTGGGACCGGAGGATTCGATCCGCCTCGGTTTTCCAGAAGGGCGGGGACTCGCCCTGCTCGTAACGTCCCCGGCCGCGGCCGAAGTGGGCGATGGTCAGGTAACGGAGGAGGGCGGATTGGAGGAGGGTGTGGAGGAACTCGGGCGACCATCGGATGGCGGACTGGTCCTCGCCCCGCATGAGATTGTAGGCGCGGCTGATGCCGCCTCCGCCGAGGGCGCCGAGGATGCCGCCCGCGATGGTGCCGCCGCCGAAGGTGAGTCCGCCGGCGGCGACGTCCGCCGCCAGGCCTCCGAGCGCGCCGGACACGACGCCACTGACGAGGGCGGTGACGCCTTCATTGACGGGTTCGGGGGCGGAATAATGTTCCTTGAGCCGGGCGCGGACCTGTTCGGCGCTGCGGCCATCGAGTTCGTGCAACTGGATGAGGTTATCGGTGGTGCGTCGCAGATCGGCCTCGAGTCGTTCGGTGAGGGCGGCCATGGCGCGCCGTTTGTCGGCGGTGTTCCGGCGTCCCCCGAGATTGACGGAGGCGCGAAGACCCGGGACGCGACCGGACCAGGCATGACGGGAGAGGGCGACACGGTCGGTGGCGGTCCGGGAGAGATGTTTTCCGAGTTCGTGCATGGAGCGGTGGAATATGCCGCGCTGACGATCGAGCCAGACTTGCTGCAACCGGGCGAGCACCGGCCGTCGGTCGGGTGGGAGCACCCGGTTGATGGCCTCCCACAGGCGGCCTTCCTGCACCCAGCATCGCGCGAAGGCGTCGAGAGCCATGACCTCCGCGGCGATGGGAAAGCGTTGCAGGTGTTTTTGCCAGCCGGCGATTTCGGCCTCCTCCAGCGTGGCTTCACGGGGCGGGCCGGTCTGATTGAGCAGCACGATGACAGGCACCCCGATCCAGGTGAGGATTTCCAGTTCCATGTCGATGTAAGCGGCGCCCTGGGGATCCTCGGCGGCGTGAACGAGGTATAACACCACCTCGGCCTGTTCCTGGACGTTTCGGATTGCCTGCTGACAGCACCACAAGGGACGGTCGGCCAAGCGGTCCCAGACTTGATGGAGGAACCACCCGAGGGGGTTCTCCGCCTGGCGAAGCCGTTTGAGCAGCCTGGCGGTGTTGCCGAAGCCGGGCGTGTCCCACAACTGCAAGGCGAAGCCGTCCTCGGTGGACAGCACGGTGTGCACCTCGCTGTTCTCGGTGACATGCGGTTGATCCCGCACCTCGCCGATGTCCCGCCGGAGCAACGTGCGGGCGAGCGTTGTCTTGCCCACGTTCGTGTGCGAGATCAGGCTCAGGGTGAGAATGTTGGACTTCTCGTTCACGCGGCGGCGGGCTGGCGGCAGGTGGTCCACATGGCTTGACGAAAGTCTTCGGCCAGGCCGGATGCCGGAGTGTCGGTGGCGCTGATGATGACCGGATTGAGGTTGTGTCGCTCGCCGAATCGCCGCCAGCTTTCGCGGCGTTCCTCGACGCGTCCTTCCCAACCGGCGTCGCGCAACCGTCGGACGGAGACGGTTTCGATGGCGAGGAACAGCAAACGCGGCGGGATTTTGCCCTCGTTCAACAGTCCCTTGAGGCCATCGAGAAAGCGCCCGTGAACCTCGTCCTCGGGTGTCGAGGCGAGATTGACACAGACGGCGGCGCAGATTCCGGTCAATGGGTTTCCGGTGGAGAGCTGCTCGAGAAACTCCTCTTCCCTGCCGTAATCGAGGCTCTCCCGGAAGGTCACGCGGGCGTAGGATCCGAGACAGTCGGCGAGGAGCCAGGACAGCGTCTTGCGGGTGGTGTCGTCCGGCCGAAAGCCCAGGGGCAGGACGGTGACCTCCTCCTTGCCGGTTCGCGCGCGCGCGAGCACCTGGCGGAAATGAGGATCACTCGCGCCCGGCAAAGGGAAGCGCTTTCGGAAGCCATGCGCGCGCGCTCCTGTTCCCAGGATGAGCAGGGTGCGTGGCAGGAAAATGACAAGGCCCGCGGTCACGGCGTAGAGGTGGATCCAGGGAGCAGCGTTTGCGCCATCGGCGTTACCCGAACCGGCGCGCAGGGATTCCAGTTCCTCGAGCCCGGGCAATGCGATTCCGGTGAGGCGCGAGGCGGGTCCCAGCACCCAATGGAGGCCGCGATGGACGGTTTGCGTGTCGAGGAAGGTGCTTTCCCAGGAGGCGCGGTATTCGAGGCCGAGGCCCCGCCAGTACATTCCGCCGATGGTGCCGAGGGCGAGGGCGAGGGCGAGGAGGTGAAACATTCGTTTTGCCCGGGCGGCGTGCAGGGGAGCGCCCCATCTCATCCAGTCCAGGAGGAATTGGTCCACGATTTTCGGGATCATGGGCTGGTGTTCCTCGAGCGCCTGGCGTTCCGCGCCGCGGCGTGCCCGGGCATGGGAACGCCTGAGGAGGAGACGTCCCCAGACGGGCATCCGCGCGCCCTGGCGGGGATCTCGCACGAGGTGCCAGACGACGCCGAGGATCAGCAGCGCATAGACGATCACATTCCAGACCATCATGCCGAGGAGGGGAAAGGCGACGAGATTGAGGCGGCGGTCGGGGCCGAGTTCGTTGACGGCCAGGCCCGCCACCAACGCGCCCAACACCAGCCATGGGATCAGCCGCGTGTGCCATCGCATCCGGCTCCAGAGGGACGACACCACGCCGGTCCGCGCGTCAAAGCGACGGACGAGTTCCGCGGACCGAAGTTTGAGGAATGCATCCTCCTCGCGAGTGAGCGGACGGCGGTCGATATCGCCCTTTGGCGGACCGGGGTCTGGGGCGTGCCGCGAGGCTTCGAGCCGGTCCTGGGCGGACAGCAACCGGCCTTCGGGATCGAGAGACTCGATGGCGCGGACCAAGAGGACGCAGCGTGCGGCGGCTTCGTTCACAGGCGGAGTGAGTTAAGGGCTGATGGCGGGTGGCATCCCGGCATGGAGAGTGAACACAGGGAGGGGTATTGAT
>DATKEE010000388.1:0-16841 GCA_035544555.1 Candidatus Methylomirabilota bacterium | reverse complement strand
CACCGATCCCTCACAAATCCGACCCATGCCCCGCCAGCCAGCCAATCAAAGCGCCCGACTAAGGATGCCCGGACTCCCGACCCGCATTCGCGTCGAGGCCGCGACTGGCAGCCACAACAAAGCCCGGGCAACGCGCGGATTTACCCTCCTGGAACTGCTGTTGGCGGTCGTCATATTCGGGGTTGTCCTGGCCGCGATCAACACGGTCTATTACTCGGCCCTCAGACTTCGCAACAAGACGACCCAGTCCATCGAAGCCGCGTTGCCGATTCAGCACACCGTTCAAACCCTTCAGCGCGACATCGAAGGCCTGACCGCGCCCGGGGGTGTCCTGTCCGGCGAATTGCAGAGCAGGCCCCTCGATGAAGGGATGAATCTGGACAGTCGTTGGGAACGCGTCGGCCCGGAATTCTTCACCCTCACCGGACAGATTGATCACACCTCCCCCTGGGCGGGAATTCAGAAGGTCGCCTATTACCTCGCCCAATCCACCAATCAGACCGAAGGCAGGGACTTGATGCGCGCGGTCAGCCGCAATCTTCTTCCCGTCGATGTGGACGAAGCCGTTGCCGACCGCCTCCTCACAGGCGTCCAGACCATGGTGTTCTCCTATTACGATGGCAACCAATGGCAGGAATCCTGGGATTCCACCACCGAAGACCCGCCCCTGCCCACGGCCATCCGCGTGCAACTCCAGATGACCCCGGACACCAACGTCATCTCGCTCCCCGCTCCCCTGGAATTGATCGTTCCTGTCACCGTCAGGGCGGACACGAACGCAACCTCGCAAACCGAAGGGGGTGAGGCATGAAACTCTCCCGCCTTCACACCGCTCCTCGTCCATTTCCAGGAAGCGCGCCGCGCCGGCGCCCGCAATCCTCCCGCCGGACTGGCTCCGTGCTGATCATCGTGCTCTGGATTTCCTTCGGCCTGGTCGCCCTGGCCCTCTACTTCGCCCAGTCGATGTCCCTCGAACTCCGGGCCGCCACCAATCGTGCCGCCGCCGTCGAGGCGGGTCAGGCCATCGAGGGCGCGGCTCGTTACGTCAGCAATCTGCTCGCGAACGCCGAGGAACCCGGCCTCCTCCCGGACCTCGATACTTACGCCCGCGAAGCCGTGCCCGTCGGTGACGCCCGCTTCTGGTTCATTGCCCCCGTTCCAGAGCACGAATCCCCCACCCAGCCGTTCTTCTCCCTCGTGGATGAGGCCTCCAAACTCAATCTCAACACCGCCACCCAGGACATGCTCGAAGCCCTTCCCGGCATGACGCCCGACCTCGCCGCCGCCATCATCGACTGGCGCGACGAGGACAGCGATCTGACGTCGGGCGGCGCCGAGGATGAAACCTACCTGCGCTTCAATCCCCCCTACCGCTGCAAGAACGCGCCCTTCGAGTTCGTGGACGAACTCCGCCTCGTCCGTGGCGCGGATCTAGTCCTCCTCTTCGGCGAGGACACAAACCTCAATGGGATGCTCGATCCCAATGAAAACGACGGCGACCTTTCCCCGCCATCCGACAATCGCGACGGACGCCTCAACCCCGGGCTCCTGCATTACCTCACCGTCCACACTCGCGGACCCGCCGGCTCTCAAACCGATGCCACCGGCGCCTCCCTGATCAACATCACCACCCCCGAGGGCCGGCAGGAACTCGCCACACTCCTCCAGGAAACGTTCGACGCGGACCGCGCCAACGCCATCATCAGTCAACTTGGAAATGGCGACGAATTGCGCAGCGTCCTCGATTTGTTCATCCGCAGCGGCATGACCCCCGAGGAATTCGCCCGCATCGAGGGACGACTCACCGTTTCCGACGATCCGCCCGAAGGCCTCGTCAACGTCAACACCGCAAGCGAAACCGTCCTCGCCTGCCTGCCCGGCATCGGCATCGGGAAGGCCGCGTCGGTCGTCGCTTATCGTCAGGCCAATCCCGACCAACTCGATTCCGTCGCCTGGCTGGCCGAAGTCCTCGGCACCGAGGACGCCGCGGAAGCCGGGCCGTTTGTCACCGCGCGAAGCCACCAGTTCACCGCGGACATCGCCGCCGTGGGCCGCCACGGCCGGGGTTACCGGCGTGTCCGGTTCGTTTTTGACATCTCCGGCGAAACACCCCGCATTGCTGTCCGCCGGGATCTGACCCACCTTGGATGGGCGCTCGGCGCCGACACACGCGCGCGGCTCGAACTCGCCGCGCAAACCGGAAGAAACTTTCGATGATCGATCTGCTCAAAACCCGCCGTCTCACCTCCCTTCTCGGCCTCGCTCTGGATGGAGACCGTCTGAACGGCGTCTGGTTGAAGCGCACCAACGGCTCGGTCGAAATCCGCTCGGTCTTCACCGTCCAACTCTCCCTGGACCCTCTCACCGACGACCCGGAACTCCTCGGACGCGAAATCCGCAAGCAACTGGACGACGCGGGCATCCGTCAGCGGCGTTGCACCGTGGCGCTTCCCATCGATTGGATGCTCACGTTGCAGGTCAAGCTGCCCGATCTGCCCGAAGCGGACCTCGACAGCCTCCTGCAACTCGAAGCGGAACGCGGCATACCTTACCCGCCTGAATCACTGCTGATGTCGCGTTCGCGCTTCCGCACCGCCGATGGCGAATCGTTCGCCACGCTGGTTGCCGTCCCCCGGGAACATGTCACCCGGCTGGAAGCCGCCCTCCGCGCCGCCCAACTCCAGCCCGTCAGCTTCTCCCTCGGCATCGCCGCCCTTCAACCCGGCCGGTCCGACGCCTCCGAGGCCACCTTGACACTCCTGGCCGGCCATCATCGAATCGCCCTCCAGGTCAACTGCGCCGGCGGCACGGTGGCCCTCCGCTCCATCGAAACCCATCTCGACGCGGAGGAATCCGAGATCCCACAGCAACTCGACCAGCTCGCCCGCGAACTCCGCATCACACTCGGCCAGCTCCCGGCCGCCGTACGCGACCGCCTTCACGTCCTGCAACTGGTCGGATCCGATGAAATCGCGGAACTGCTGGCCGAGGACCTCGCGCCACGCCTGGAATCCCTGGGGCTGCGATTGGAACGCATCCGCGAACAATCCGCGCCCGTGGAGAATGTCCGCCTGCCCGCGCGCACCCCCGTCTCCCCGGCTCTTGCCCTCGGTCTCCACCATCTGCTGGGCAGTCCTGTCGAGTTCGAATTCCTTCCCCCGCGCATCAGCGCCTGGCAACGGCTCACCGCCCGTTACTCATCCGGAAAACTCGTATGGACCAGTGCCGCCGCGGGAGCCCTCATCCTCCTCGCCGCCGGCGCGTTCGCCTTCCAGGAATGGCGCTTCTCCCGCTGGAACGCCCAATGGCAGACGATGCAGCCCGCGGTCACCGAACTCGAAGCCATGCAACAAAACATCCGCCAGTTCCGGCCATGGTTCGATAATTCCTTCCGCTCGCTCGCCATCCTCCAAAGCCTCACCGATGCCTTCCCCGAGGATGGCGCTGTCACCGCGAAAACCGTCGAAATACGGGAACCCGCCCTCGTCACCTGCACCGGAACCGCCCGCGATCACCAGAACCTCCTCCAGATGCTCGACCGCCTGCGCGCCACCCGGCAGGTCGCCGACATCAACGTCGATCAATTGCGCGGGGAGTCTCCCATGCAATTCACCTTCAATTTCCGCTGGGGCACCCCTTCCTCCCATGAATAGCTCCCAACGACAACATTTCCTCGCCATCGCCGCCATCGCCGCCGTTGCCATCCTCGTCGGCGACCGGCTGGTCCTGACTCCCCTGGTTGACCGCTGGAAGGAGCGCGCCGATCAAATCGAGACCCTCCGGAATTCCGTCGCCACCGGCGCCCTTCTCCTGGACCGCGACAACGCCATCCGTGACCGCTGGGAGGACATGCGCGACCATTCCCTCGAAGGTGAAACCTCCGTCGCCGAAAACCAACTCCTCAAGGCCTTCGACCGCTGGTCCCGCGACAGCCGCGTCAGCGTCAGTTCCATCCGCCCGCAATGGCGCCAGAATGCCCCGGATTTCATGACCCTCGAGTGCCGCGTCGATGCCTCCGGCGATCTCTCCACGCTCAGCCGCTTCCTCTACGAAATCGAACGGGATCCGCTCGCGGTAAAACTCGAGGCCATGGAACTCACGTCACGGGATGAAAACGGACGCCAGCTCGGCCTCGCTCTCACCGTCAGCAGCCTGTTGCTGATCGACACCAACCGCGCCCGCGCGCTGTCGGAACGAACCTTGTGAATCCAGAATGATTGCCATGCACCCCAATTGGATCACGCTCGCGCTGGCCTGCCTCCTCCCCGCCACCGGTGTCCCCGCCTCCACACCGGCACCCGACACCGCCGCCTCGGAACCTCAATTCTCAGACTTCCGAATCATCCCGGAACGCAATATATTCAACGCGAACCGTTCCGCCGCCCGCACCGAACAGGCCCCCGTCCGCGAAACCCCACGCGCGCCCCGGATCGATTCCATCACCCTGCTCGGCACGTTGAGCTATGAGAATGGTCAATTCGCCTACTTCGACGGCTCCGATCCGGCGTATCGCACCGCGTTGGAAGCCAACGAATCCATCGCGGGCGGCCGCCTCCGAAAAGTCAAAACCGACGGGGTCGTCCTCGAAATCGACGGTCAAGTCCTCGATCTCAAGGTAGGTATGGGCCTCCGCCGTGAAGACGACGGGGCCTGGACGGTGTCCAAAGAGCGGCCCCCGGCATCCCCATCCGCCTCCCGCCCATCCGGCACCTCCAGAACCGAGAGTTCCACCTCCAACAATGACACCGACGACGTACTGAAAAGATTGATGCAACAAAGAGAACAGGAATTAGAATGAAAATCATGAAACTCCGCACCGCCACCCTGTGCTGCCTGGCCGCGCTCCTCGCCTCAGCCTCCGCCCAATCCGCGGATCCCGCGGCCCCAGCCACCGAACCCAACAGTCCCGCCCGGACGGAACCCGTGCCGCGCGACACCTCCACCCGGCCGGCAGCCAACTCCGAATCGGAACCCGAATTGCGCCTCAACTTCCGCGGTGTGCCCCTCGAAATGGTCCTCGACCACCTCAGCGACGCCGCCGGCTTCATCATCGTTCTCGAAACCAAGATCGAAGGCGAGGTCGATGTCTGGAGCAATCAGCCCCTCTCCCGGGACGAAGCCGTCGATCTGCTCAACACCATCCTCAATCGCAAGGGCTACACCGCCATCCGCAACGGACGCATCCTCACCATCGTGGACCGCGAAGACGCCAAACAGCGCGATCTGCCGGTGAAGACCGGCAACGACCCTGAAGCCATTCCCCGCAGCGACGAGATGATCACCCAGGTCATCCCCGTTCGCTACGCCAATGCCCTGCAACTCACCAAGGACCTTCAGCCGTTGCTGCCCTCCTACTCAACCCTCACCGCCAACGAGAGCGGCAACGCCCTCGTCCTTACCGACACCCAGTCAAACATCCGGCGCATGGTCGAAATCGTCCGCGCCCTCGACACTTCCATCTCCAGCATCTCCACCATCCGCGTCTTCCCCCTCCAATACGCCGATTCCAAACAACTTGCCGAGGCCGTCAAGCAACTCTTCCAACCCCCCCAGCAAAGTGAAAACGACCAGCGCGCCCGCATCATGAACCGCTTCCGCCGCGGCCCGGGCGGGGATGACGACGGTGGAACCGCCGGCACCGGCGACGACCTCGCGCGTCAGGCCGCCTCCCGCGTCGTCGCCGTCGCCGACGAACGCTACAACGCCCTCGTTGTCAGCGCTCCGGATGAATTCGTCCCCGCCATTGAACAATTGGTCACCGAACTCGACGTGCAGATCGAGGACATCACCGAACTCCGGGTCTTCCCGCTGGCAAACGCCGACCCCGTGGAAATGGCTGCCGTCCTGACCGGGCTGTTTCAGGACAACACCCAGACTGAGAACAACCGCACCCCTGTCCGTTTCGGGCGCGGCGGCAACAATCAACGCGGCGGCAACAACAACGCGGAAACCCCCAGCGAACGCATGAAGCAGCAAAATCGTGTCGTCGCGATCGCCGATCCCCGCACCCAGTCCGTCATCGTCAGCGCCTCCGGCCAGCTCATGGAACAGATCGGCCAGATGATCGAACAACTCGACTCCAACTCCGCGCGCAAACAGAAGGTCTTTGTCTATTCCCTCGAAAATGCGGACGTCCAGTCGGTCCAGGAAACCCTCCGCACCCTCTTCGAAAGCCAGAACAACATCAACACCCGCAGAAACAATCAGAACAACCAGAACAACAACGCGCTCAACAACCGGGCCACCCAGAACCAGAATCAGCAGGGAAACACGGGCATCGGCACCACCAGCACCCGCGGCGGCGGCCAGAACTTCCGCTAAGCCAGGCAGCCTGGGGTAGCCAACCCCCGCCACCCGCCCGGGCCTGAACAGTCCGGACGGGAGAGGGGAACAGACCACCCCGGAGAATCCGCCGCGCGCGGTGTCCGCCGACCCCCAGACAACCCATTCAACAACCAAATGAGTACAACGATGCGGATCACCGGAAATCGGACACAGGCCTTGAGAATCGCCCTCGGCATGCTCCTCCTCTGCGCCTGCTGGACCCTCGTCCAGATCGCCTCGGCACAACAGGGCGGCGGAGCCGGCCTCACCGGCGGAACCGGAACCCGCGACTACCTCAACAGCACCATGGTCGGCGACGCCATGATCACCAGCGATCCGGAAACCCGCCAGATCATCGTCATCACCGACGACGAAACCAACCTCCACATCAGCCAGGTCATCACGAACCTCGACCAACCCAAACCGCAGGTCCTCATCAAGGTGGTCTTCGTCGAGGTCACCCATCGCAAGGGCCTCGACCTGGGCGTGGAAGCCAGTTACATCCACGAAATTTCCTCCACCAAAACCGGCGTGGCCGAATCTCTCTTCGGTCTCGCCGCCCAGACCGACGGCGGTTTCTATCGCATCCTCGGCGACGACCTCAATGTCACCCTGCGCGCCCTCGCCGAGGCCGGCCGCACCGAAATCCTCTCCCGCCCGTCCATCCTCGCGCGCAACAGCCAGCAGGCCACCATCATAGTCGGCCAGGAACTCCCCTTCATCACCAACTCCCGCATCACCGATCAGGGCCAGACCATCAACACCGTCCAGTACAGCGACATCGGCATCATCCTCCGCGTCACCCCCTTCATCACTTCCGATGGCATGGTCGAAATGATCATCGCCCCCGAGATCTCCACCCTCACCGACCAGACGGTCCCCATCTCCGATACCGTCAACGCCCCGGTCATCGCCAAACGCGCCGCCGACACCGTCGTCCTGACCCCCGACGGCAGCACCGTCGTCATCGGCGGCCTGATGGAAACCAAGAAGACTTCCACCGAAAGAAAAATCCCCATCCTCGGCGATATCCCGCTGCTCGGCGCGCTCTTCAAGCGCCAGATCACCGATGACGAGAAAACCGAACTGCTCATCTTCCTCACCCCGCATGTCGTCCCCTACCCGCGCGAACTCGCCCGCGTCACCCATGACGAGGCCCGCAAGGCCGTGCTCGCCCCCGGGGCATTCACCGACGAGGAGCAACACCGCTATCTCGATGGTTTCAATCTTTCGAACCCGGACCTGCCGAATCTCCAGGGCCTCCAGCCGCCTCCCTGATTCATGAACCGCCGCAGCCTCCTCGTTTACGCCGCCCTCGGCCTCGCCTGGCTCGCCGTCACCGCCTGGCAGATCGCGGAGCACCGCCGCGTCCAGGAATCCACCCGCACCACCCTCATCAACCGGACCCGCGACATCTCCCACACCCTCGGCGTCGTCATCCGCTCCCAACGGCGATTCGGCTGGCTCATCTCCGAGGATCGCATCGAGTCCGCTCTCAATGCCCTCGTCAAACCCGGCGACCTCGAGGCCATCGCCCTCCTCAATGCCCAGGGGGATGTCGTCGCCTCCGCCGGCCCCGGAGACAACCTCGATTTCAAAAGCGCCGCCCTGGGGGAACAACACTGGACGGATCGCTCCGTGACCCTCATGAACCTCGTCGATCTCGGACCCAGTGTCAGCGAGAGCAGCGACGACAACCGGCCCACCATCATCCTCCCCAGTCGTGAATCCTCCGACCGCGACGGCGACCAGCGTCCCCCACAGCGCCCTGCCTCCCCTCCCCCGGGTCCCGCCCTCGAAGAAGAACCAGGCCACCAACCGCCCCCCGAGCCGGATCGCGTTCGCCGCTCCGACGATGACTCCGACCGCGACGAGGATCGCCGCGGCCGCTCCGGCTGGCGGCGCGGGCGCGGCGGTGACGGTCGGGGCCCGTTCGGACGTCCGCCCTGGATGAGCGAGGCCGAATACACCGCGGTCATCCAAAAGCAAGGCGTCCACAGCTTTGTCATCGTCCTTTCCACTGCCTCCCTGCAATCCACCGTCCAACAGGACCTCTGGATGCGGACCATCATCAGCGCCCTCGCCGGCATCTCCGCCATCGGCCTCGGCCTCGCCTGGAGAAACATCGGCCGATCCTCAGAACTCGAACTCCGCCTCGTCCGCGCCCGCGAACAAAACACGCACCTCCGGCAATTGAATCTCGCCGCCGCCGGCCTCGCCCACGAAACACGCAATCCTCTCAACATCGTCCGCGGCCTTGCCCAGATGATCTCCCGCACCCAGGACGCCCCTCCTGAAATCCGCCGCAAATCCCGCGAAATCATCGACGAAACGGATCGCGTCACCGCCCAGTTGAACGAGTTCATCAATTACTCCCGCCCCCGCGAAGTCCGCCGCTCGCCCGTGTCGCTCGGGCCCGTCACCGCCGAAGTCGCCCGCGCGCTCACCTATGACCTCGAGGAAAAAAGCATCGGCCTCCAGATCCAGCAGCCTTTGCCCGCCGTCGAGGCCGATGAACAACTCCTCCGCCAGACTCTTTTCAATCTGCTTCTGAATGCCGTGCAGGCCGTCGAACGCGGCGGCCAGATCGAGATCGCCCTCCACAAAACCGGATCCAACGAGGCCTGCCTGGAAATCCGCGACAACGGCCCCGGCGTCCCGTCCGGTCAATCCACCGAAATCTTCAAACCCTACTTCACCACCCACCAGAAGGGCACCGGCCTCGGCCTCGCCGTCGTCCAGCAGATCGTCCGCGCCCACGGCTGGGACATCGAATGCCTCCCCAACGATCCCCGCGGCGCCATCTTCCGAATCTCGCACTTGAAGCTCTGCCCCTCCGCCTGAGAAACTGCAGCCCGTGAGTGACGCTCCCACTGATCCCCGGCCTCGCATCCTCATCGTGGATGATGACCCCGGCCAGCGCAGCCTCCTCGATTCCTTCCTCCGCGGCCAGGGATTCGACACCCTCCCCGTCGCCTCCGGCGAAGACGCCCTCGAGGTCCTCCGATCACAGGATTTTCAGATGATGATCTCCGACGTCCGCATGCCGGGCATTTCCGGACTTGAAACCCTCCGGCTCGCCCGCCAGGAACACGGCGTCCTCCCGGTTCTGCTCGTCACCGGCTACGCCGACGTCCGGGAAGCCGTCGGTGCCATGCGCGACGGAGCCGTCAACTATCTTTCCAAGCCCATCGATCTCGAGGAACTTCTCGCCTCCGTCCGGCACGCCACCGGCATCGCCTCCGACCAACCCATTCGCTTCGTCGAAGAAAAGGAGGTTCCCCCGGAGGTGGTCGCGCGCAGCCACGCCATGCAGGCGCTGCTCCGTGATGCCGCTCTCATCGCCCCCTCGGATACCCGCATCCTCATCACCGGCGAAAGCGGTGTCGGGAAGGAGGTACTTGCCGATGTCGTCCATCTCTGGAGCAACCGCGCCTCCGGTCCCCTCGTCAAAATCAACTGCGCCGCCATCCCCGAAAACCTGCTCGAAAGCGAACTCTTCGGCCACGAGAAGGGAGCCTTCACCGGCGCCGTCTCCCAGCGCATCGGCCGCTTCGAACAGGCGAACGATGGCACCATCTTCCTCGACGAAATCGGCGAAACCTCCCCCCAGCTCCAGGCCAAACTGCTCCGCATCACCCAGGATGGCCGATTCCAGCGCGTCGGCTCCAACACGGATCGCCACACCAACGCGCGCATTCTGGCCGCCACCAACCGCAACCTCGAGGACGAAGTCCGCGCCGGACGCTTCCGCGAGGACCTCTTCTACCGCCTCAACGTCGTCGAGTTGCACATCCCGCCCCTGCGCGAACGCCGCGATGACCTCCTCCCGCTGGCCACACAATTCATCGCCGCGTTCAGCCACGGAACCGCCCGCTTTTCACCGTCGGTCGTGGATTGTCTCCAGCATTACCAATGGCCGGGGAACATCCGTGAACTGCGCAACGCCATGGAGCGGGCCGCCCTCCTCTCGCGCGGTGAACTCGTCCTGCCCGAACACCTCCCCACCCGCGTCCGCACCGGCGGCGACCCTGCCGCCGCGCCCGGCGAATCCCCTTCCACCGATGACACGCGTCTCGAGGAACTCGAACGCCAGGCCATCCTCCAGGCCCTGCGCAATCACGCCTTCAACCGCACCGAAACCGCCCGCGCCCTCGGCATCAGCCGCCGTTCCCTCCTCTACAAACTCCAGCGTCTCCGCGAACTCGGCTACGGCGTGGACGCCACCTGATCGTTTCCCCCACCTTGGGGTTGCGAAGGGGCGCTTCATGCCGCTATTACGTAGGCGTACTTTGCGCAAATCCCCGCTCACAGGACAGAACCGGATCGCCGCCCTTCTTCTGGGCGTGCTGGCCTGCGGCTGCATGGTCCACCGGCCCGCGGAACACGCCGAACCCGCGGTGACCGCCCCTCCGCGCTTCGCGGAAGCCCGGCCTTCCGAATCCGCACCCCGCCCCGCCCTGCCCGCCCCATGGTGGCGCGCGTTCGAGGATCCCACCCTCGATTCACTGATCGAGCGGGCGCTGGCCGGTAACCTCGAACTCGCCGCCTTCGCGGCGCGCATCGATCAGGCTAATGCCCTCCTGCGCCAGGCTCGCGGACAGCTGTTTCCCCTCCTCGATGCCGGCGCCCAATATGAATCCCGCTGGCTCGAACTCGACTCGTCAAACCCGATTCGCCAGGAATCCGCCTCCGCCGGCGCGTTGCTCGATTGGGAACTCGATCTGTGGGGACGCCTTCGCTCCATTCGCTCCGCGACCCGGCTCGAGGCCCGTGCCGCCGCCCACGACTGGCTCGGCGCCCGCCTCCTGATCTCCGCCGCGGTCGCCGAAACCTATTTCGAAATCCTCGAGCAACGCGAGCAACTCCAACTCCTCCGCGAACAACTCGACGCCAATCAAACACTGCTCGAACTCACCCGGCTCCGCTTCGGCCAGGGCCAGTCATCCATCGTCGATGTCCTCCAGCAACAGGAACAACTCGCCTCCACCAGCGCCCTCGTTCCGGAGATCGAGTCCCGGCTCGAGGAACTCGAATACGCCCTCGATGTCCTTCTGGGCCACGCGCCCGGAACCCGCGACCGCTTCCCGGCGGGAACGCTCGCGGTTCCCCCTCCAATCCCGGACACCGGCGTCCCCTCCGATCTGCTGGGCAAACGACCCGATCTGCTCGCGGCCGGGGATCGCGTCACCGCGCTCGATTATCGAGTCGGAGAAGCCATCGCGGACCGCCTGCCGCGGGTCGCCATCGGCGGTTCCCTGACGGTTGCCGGCGACCCGGGTTTCGATCAGCTCATCGGCGGCGCCCTGGCCTCCCTGGCGGGTCCTGTGTTTGACGCCGGCATCCGGAAGGCGGAAGTGGACCGGCGGCAGGCGCAATTGCGGGAGCGATTGGCGGACTATTCGGGGGCGTATCTGGCGGCGGTGCGCGACGTGGAGACGGCGCTGTTGCGGGAGCGGAAACAGGCCGAACGCGTGCGCCGTCTGAACAGCCAACTGGAAATCGCTCAGCAGTTGTTGACGGAAACGCGGAATCGTTACAGCCAGGGGCTCACGGATTACCTTCCGGTGCTGGGCGCCGTGGTGACCGAGCAGAATCTCCAACGCGAAGTCATCACCGCGCGACGGGGATTGCTCAGCCTGCGGGTGGCGTTGCATCGCGCGTTGGGCGGTCCCATGAAGGCGGACCCATTCTCCACCGTCGAAGAACAGGCCGCCCTTGCCAATCCGACCCCGCGATCCGACGATTCGCGGCCGCACCGTTGAACCTTTCCTCATGAACAGAAAGCAAACACTGACCACCGTGTTCTGGTCGCTCGGCATCATCGGAGCCGGCCTCTGCGCCGCCCTCGTGTTGCTCTGGACGGCGCCCGAAACCCGGCCGGAGGAACAAGTGCAACCCGTCCGGCTTGTTCAGACCCTGTCGCTCTCACCCCGGACCGTGTCCGTCAGCGTCTCGGCGGAAGGCCCGGTCATCCCGGCGCGCGAGGTGGTGATGAAACCGGAGGTGCGGGGCCGGGTGATCGAACATCACGAATCGCTCGTGCCCGGCGGATACATCGAGGCCGGTGAACAGCTCATCCAGATCGACCCGGCGGATTACGAACTGGCGCTCGAGGAGCAGGAGACAGCGCTCGAAGAGGCCATGTTTGAATTCGCGGTGGAACGGGGCCGCCAGGTGGTGGCCTCCCGCGAATGGCTGTTGCTCGAAAACGCGCTGACCAACAGCGAGGTCAACCGCGCCCTCGTGTTGCGCGAACCTCATCTCCGCCGCATCGAGGCGATGCTCCGCCAGGCGACCAATGAAATCAATCGCGCCCAACTCGCCCTCTCCCGCACCTCGGTCAAGGCGCCGTTCAACGCCATGGTGCTCCAGGAGGCGGTCGAGATCGGCCAACTCCTCGAAACCGGCTCCGAAATCTGCACCCTGGTCGGCACCGACGAATTCTGGGTGCAGGCGACTCTGAATGTGGACGATCTCCGCTGGATCCGGCTGCCCAACCCCGGGCGCCCCGGCCCGGCGGCCAGAGTCACCTATGACGTCGGTGACGGACGAACCGTTCAATGGGACGGACAGGTGGCGCGTCTGCTCAGCAACCTCGAACCCAATGCCCGCATGGCCCGACTCCTCATCCGCGTCCCCGACCCGCTCGGTCTCGACGAAAACCAGGGCAGAATGCCGCTCCTGCTCGACAGCTACGTGTCCGTTGAAATCGACGCCGGCGAAATGGAGGACGTTCTCGCCGTCCCGCTCGCCTCGGTACGCGAGGGAGACCGCGTCTTTCTCGTCAATCAGGACAACGAGGTCGTCATTCGCGATGCCGAGGTGCGCTGGACCCAGGGCGACACGGCCCTGATTGCGAACGTCGCCGAGCCCGGCGAACAATTGATCGTCGGCGGCCTCCGCACCGCCCTGCCGGGAATGAAAGTCAGTCCCCAACCGCTTGCCACCGACAACACCCCGGATCCGGACACCCCGCCGCGGCAGCCTGAATCGTAACGCCGGCGGCTCGGAGAGCGTCCAACCTTCCGTGTCGCGCGATGGCCCGCCGACCGGTGGGCGGGCCGGATGATCAGACAGTCATGAAGCACTCTCAATCCGAGCCACCTCCCGACAACTCCGGCATCCTCGCCTGGTTTGCGCGCAATCATGTCGCCGCCAACCTGCTGATGGCCGCGGTCGTGATCGTGGGATTGGTCGTCGCCGGCGGCATCAAGCAGGAGGTGTTTCCCTCCTTCCTGCTCGACCGGGTGGAGATTGAAATGGAATACCGCGGCGCCAGCCCGGAGGAGGTCGAGAGATCCGTCGTCCTGCCAATCGAATCCGAGATCCGCGGCATGGAACTCGTGCGCCGCATCGAATCCGTCGCCACCGAGGGCCGCGCCCAGGTGATGGTCGAAATCCTTCCGGGATTCGGCCGGAACCGCGCGCTCCAGGAGGTCACCGCCGCAGTGCAGCGCATCAGCCTGTTCCCCGATGAGACCGAGGCGCCGGTGATTTCGCTGGACGACGGTCGCCGCCGCAGCGTGATGAGCATCGCGGTGTATGGCGATCTCGACGAACGGACTCTGGTGGACTTCGCGCGAGGGCTCGAGGACGGGCTTCTGGCGCAGCCCGAGGTGGCGTTGGTCGAGGTGCGGGGCGCGCGGCGTCCGGAAATCCACGTCGAGATTCCGCAGGCGAAATTGAGAGCCCTCGGACTCACTCTGGGTGACGTGGCGCAGGCGATCGATTCCTCGGCCCTCGACGTGCCCGCCGGAACTCTCCGCACACCGGGAGGGGACATCCTTCTCAAGACCACCGAGCGGCGCGATTTCGCCTCCCAGTTTAAAAGCATCGCCATTCTCACCACGCCCGACGGCGCGAAAGTCCGGCTGTCCGACATCGCCTCGGTCACGGACACGTTCGAGGAAACCGAACGGGAGGCCTACTTCAACGGAAAGCGCGCGGTCTTCCTGTCGGTTTACAGCTCCGAGAACCAGTCGCCCCTGCAGGTCGCCACCGCGGTGCGGAAATTCACCGAACATCTGCGCCCCAACCTGCCACCCAGCGTGGACATCACCCTCTCGCGGGATCGCTCGGAGGAGTATCAAGAGCGATTGCAGTTGCTGTTGAGGAACGGGACGGCCGGCCTCCTCCTTGTCCTCCTCGCGCTGGCCCTCTTTCTCGAGCTGCGCGTGGCGTTCTGGACCGCCATCGGCATCCCCATCTCCATCCTGGGATCCCTGGTGCTGCTCCCGGTCATGGGCGCCACGATCAACATGATCAGCCTGTTCGCCTTCATCGTCACTCTCGGGATCGTGGTCGATGACGCCATCGTCGTCGGTGAGGACATCTTTCACAAAATCTCGAGCGGCTTCTCCCGTACGGAGGCCGCCGTCGCCGGAGTGAAACAGATGACCGTCCCGGTCGTGTTCGCCGTCTCCACCAACATCATCGCCTTTCTCCCGCTCTTGTTCGTGCCGGGTGAGGCCGGGCGCTTCTTCCATGTGCTGCCGGCGGTCGTGATCGCGGTGTTCACCGTGTCGCTCGTGGAATGCCTCCTCATCCTCCCCGCCCACCTCGCCTTCACCAAAAAGGGCCGCCACCCGGATTCCTGGTTTTCCCGCTTCGACCGCAAACAAACCGCGTTTCGGCTCAAGCTCGACGCCGCCATCGAACGGTTCTACCGCCCGCTGCTCGCGCTCGCCATCCGGAACCGAATTCTCACGGTCGCGGTCTTCCTCGCCGCGTTGCTCGTCGTCGTCGCCTACGTCGGCAGCGGCCGAATCAATTTCGCGTTCCGCCCAACCATCGAGACCGACTTCATTCAGGCGGAAATCGCCATGCCCTCCGGAACCCCGGTCTCGCGCACCCGCGACGTCGTGTTTCAGATCGAGGCCGCCGCCCGACGCGCGCTGGAACTGGCCGGCGGCGGGGAAATTCTCGTGGGCGTGTTCACCGCGGTCGCGGATCGCTCCAGCAACCATGGCGAGGTCTCCGTCACCCTCGTGCCCCAAAGCAAACGCGAAATCACCAGCGAGGAATTCGCCAACCTCTGGCGGGAACAAATCCCCGTCATCCCCGATGTCGAGTCCATCTTTTTCGACTACCTGATCGGCCCCGGTGGCGAGGCCGAGGTGGACATCGAGCTGTCGCACCCCGACGTCGAAACCCTCCGGGCGGCCGCCGAGGACGTCGCCGGCGCGGTGGGACGCTATCCGGGCGTCGAGGACGTCCGCAAGGGATTCGGACGCGAAATGCCGCAGTTCAACTTCGAGATCAAACCGGCGGGCCGCAGCATGGGAATCACGGCCCGCGAGCTGGGGCGACAGATTCGCGGTTCGTTCTATGGAGCCGAGGCCCTCCGCCAGCCCCGCGACCGTGAGGAACTCCGCGTCATGGTCAAGCTCCCGGAGCAGGACCGGCATTCCATGAGCGGCCTCCAGGACCTCCTCATTCGCGCTCCGAATGGCGGCGAAATTCCACTTCGTCAGGCCGCGCTCGTGACGCGAACCAACGCGCCCGTCCGCATCGAGCGCGTGGACGGCGCGCGCGTGATCAATGTCACCGCGAACGTCCTCCCGGGCGTCAACAACGCGAACAGGATTTTGTCCGCCTTTTCCAGGTACGAACTCCCGGACATTCTCGCGAAGTACCCGGGCCTCCGCCATGCCTTCGAGGGGGACCAGCGCGAACAAAGGGAGGCGCTTGTCAGCTTGAGCTGGGGTTTGACCGGCGCCTTGTTCGCCATTTTCGCCATCATGGCGTCCCTCCTCCGAAGCTATGCCCAGGCCGCCGTCATCCTCCTGACCATCCCGTGGAGCCTCGCCGGAGCGGTCGCCGGTCATGTCGCGCTGGGCTTCGACCTCAGCGTGTTCAGCATGTTCGGCATGATCGCCCTCTGCGGCATGGTGGTGAATGGCGGCTTCGTCCTTGCCATCACCCGAAGACGATTCCTCGAATCCGGAACACCCCTCGAACGGGTGACCGCCGAGGCCGCCTTGCGCCGGTTCCGCCCCATTCTCCTCACCGCGGTCACCACCTTCCTCGGCCTCGCGCCCATGATCTTCGAAACCTCCATCCAGGCCCTCTTTCTGGTGCCCATGGCCATCTCCCTCGGTGTCGGCACCATCGTCTCCGCCATGGTCATCCTGATCCTGGTCCCGGTTGCGTTTGTCCTCATCGAGGAATCCACCCGCCGGCGTGGCGAATCCGCGCGGGAACCGGAACTGCCGGAACAAACCGTTCCGGAATCCGAGACAGCCGTCGCCGCGCGATAAGAGTCCGCCTTGGATATCACTTCACACTCCCGCCGCGGGATCCGGTGTCGCCGCCTTCCCCTCATTACATTCCCGCACCCTGCCGCCTGACATCGATACGGCACGCGCCCGTCCTCGATGGCCCACTGCAATGTTTTCTCGAACAAACGTTCTATTCCACCATCGATTCCCCTCCGTTACAAATCATGCATTCCACGCTGAGTCACAAGCGAAGCGAATTGGTCTTTCTAAGCACTCGAATGTCCCAGCTCTGAA